>JAALKD010000101.1 GCA_011088215.1 Sphingomonadales bacterium
GCGCAGGTCGAAGGCACGGCAAATTACACTGTCGCCTGCTCCCATCAAATGCATGATTGCGATCGGTTCGGCGTGGGTTGCAAGCCCCGCCCGGCAGCCAAAAATAACAATGGCGACGGTGGAAAGGATAACCATGGCGACAACAGCCGACAAAACCAGTTGCAGTACCGACGCCAAATCCAGAATTTGTGACAACCACGCCTGATGGTCATCAAGCCGGGCATCCGGCGCAGTTGCCTGCAACCGTTCGCTCAAGGCTTGCATGTTTACCTGGGTGGTGCCGTCAAGCGCTACGTCAATCAGGTTTGGCAGCGGCAGGCTGGCATCTATGGGTATATACCCCAACCACGGAGACACCAGCGCCATTACATCAGCGCTTGCAAGCAGCGTTGCATCTGCAACCCCCGGCGTGGCGCGCAATAAAGTCAATGCAGCGTCCGTTTGTCGGCTCCGTTCGCCAGCGTCGGCAACAACTATTTGCACTGTCACATTCGACGCCAGGTCGCGGCTCCATCGTTCGATGCCGCTGCCGATGGCAACTGCACTCGTAACGGATAGCGCGCACAGGAATAGCATTACGCCGATAACCCACGGCAGCAATCCCTCGCGGTCTTTTGATTTGGGTAAAAACTGTAGCGTACGACCCCACATAAGCTAAAACGTCCCTTCTGGCTTTTCGCCGGTTTGAACTAGGCTTAATTTGCCTTTGTCCAAAGCCAATACAGGAGCGTCGATTGCCTTAACCAGCTCTGCGTCATGGGTGGCGATAACCGTCGTGGTGCCTATTTTGTTCAGCTCGACAAATAAATGCATCAGTCGCCGGGACATTTCGGGATCCACATTGCCGGTTGGTTCATCAGCGACCAACAGGTCGGGCTTGTTGATAACCGCGCGGGCGATAGCCACCCGTTGTTTTTCACCGCCCGACAGAGTTGCGGGCTTGGCGTGCATACGGTCCTCAAGGCCAACCCAACTTAGCAGTTCCTCAACATGGTCAGCGACCTGAATTTTTTTGGCCCCTTTGATGCGCAGTGGCAGGGCCACATTCTCGAAGGCTGTCAGGTGGTCAAAAAGCCGAAAATCCTGAAATACCACGCCGATCCGTCGGCGCATGCGCGGTAATTCGCTTCGATGCAGCGTGGCCAGGTCTTTGCCGAAGAAGTTAACCAGGCCCCGAGAAGGTCGGTGCGCAAGGTACAAAAGCTTCAAAAGCGTTGTTTTACCAGCGCCTGAGGGGCCAGTAAGGAAATGGAACGAGCCTTTTTCCAACGAAAACGACACGTCTTGCAGAATTTCTGTCCCCATGCCGTAGCGCATGCCCACATTTTCGAAAGTGATCATAAAAGTTGGCCCGACCTCATTTTCAGCACCTTGGCACAGGCAAGATAATAGGTCCATACCCTGAAAACACTGCAGGCGTTCCCGGCGGATGCGCTAGCCGATGCTTGTATTTATTTTGATATATCTTATAGAGTTACGTGAAGGCAATTTTAACCATTTGGCGATAGTTTGTGGCCAGTTTAATCAGCGCGTAAGGAAATGTGGACGCGATATGATCCTTGTTTGTCCTTCATGTGATTCAAAGTTTAAAGTCCCCGACAATGCGATACCGCCGGCGGGCCGTAAGGTTCGCTGTGCACAGTGCGGGTCGGCCTGGCACGCCACCACAGCAGACGAATTAAGACCTCCAAAAACCGCGCATGCGGCTACACCAAGTGGGCCGAGAATTGCACCAGCCGCTCCACAAGTTACTCCTGTTGCTGAAGTAGACGCTGGAACAGCGGCAAAAGCAGCGGCAATCAGGCAATCAGTTTCCGAACAGGACGATAGCGCCTTCAGCGGCGGGCTGGACGAAAATCTGTTCGATGAAGGCAACGGAAAACCGGCGCAAGATGCGGACGGCGCCTCCGATGGCAGTTCAGAAGGCGGTCAAGAAGAAGACAATTTTGACCTGGCAGCGGGTGTCAAGGAACAGTTGGGCGACGACTTTGATCTGGATGTTGAAGAAGACTTGGACGGCGATCTGGAAGACGACGACGAGGACGGGGACGATATTATGGCGCGCCGCCGCGGCGACCTTAGGCGCGACGCAGAGCGAAAGTCATTAGCTAGGAAGCGCGGTTTGATTCAGGTTGGCTGGATTGCATTGCTGGTGTTCGTGCTTGGCGTTCTTGGCTCGTTTGTGTTTATGAAAGACACGGTGACAGCGGCTTATCCCGGTACGAACCAGCTGTATGATTTTTTTGCCAGTACCCGCAGTAGCAGTTCGGACAAATACCTTCCGGCCGAAGGTGAGCGCGTGACCCCGCCGATTACTGAAACTGAGGTGTATGTGCGGGCTGGTATTGTTCAGAACCGTACCCGGGTGGAAACAGTTGACGGCCAATCACAGGTGATAATTGGCGGCGAGCTGGAAAATACCGGCAATCGGGCCGCTAATGTGCCGAAAGTTGAAATCAGCATCAAGGACGGACGCGGCAGAGTTTTGGACCAATGGGTATTTGATCCACCCGGCCTTGTTCTTCGGCGTTTAAGTAAACTTCCCTTTGAGACCCGCAGGCCAGTTCCGGCGGACATGGCGAGCGTTGAAATCCGCGCTTTGGAAGGTACCAAATCCAACAATGAAGCGCCTTCGCAGCTATGAACCCATTTTTCGACTGGAACAAGGCCGGCGATGCCCATCACGGGGTTGAGCCTGTTTTTACCGCTGATGAAATTGTCGCTAAAGTTGATGACTTGGCGGCCCGACTGGTGCGTTGGTTCGATGAAGAGCCGGTGGCGCAGGTTCTGATGAACGGCGCGATGATGTTCGCCGCTGACCTGTCGAGGGCCATGTCGGTTCGCGGCTGTGTTATGGAAATGGATTTCATTCAGACCCAGAAAGACCCCAGAAGCGGCGCAGTTGACCTGATCTCGGCATCCAACCTGGATGTGCGTGGGCGCGATGTTCTGTTGATCGACGACATATACGACGATGGTGGATCGCTGGCTTTTGCCTATGAGCATTTTAATTCGCTCGGGGCGCAATCGGTCACTAGCGTAGTATTGCTTGACAAAAGTGGTGGTCGCGACACTAAAATAAAGCCTGATTTTGTTGGTTTTGAGTGCCCGGATATATTTGTGATCGGCTACGGAATGGATATTGCGTATCGATATAGGGAATTGCCGTTCATTGGTAAAATGGGCCGAGCATAAAGTTGGCAGGCACGGTTTTTTGGTGGCTGGTCAGCTTTTTAGCAGCGTGAAGGAACCGGTCGTTTGGCGCGGATTTTACTAGCTGAAGATGAGGACGGCGTGCGCGAATTTGTTTCACGCGTTTTGACTCTTAACGGCCACAGCGTGCTTGAGGCGCATGACGGTGCGCAGGCCGTTGAGCTGATGGACAAGCATCATTTTGATCTTTTGCTCACTGATATCGTTATGCCGGTTATGGACGGTATTTCGCTGGCGCTGAAGGTGCGGGACACGCGACCCGCCGTTCCGATAATTCTGATGACAGGCTATGCCAACGAAAGCCAGCGGGCACATAACTTGTCTGTTTTAATTGAAGAATTATTATCTAAACCTTTCAACAAAGATCAGCTGATGAAGGCAGTAAACGACGCGCTTTCAGGAGCAGAACTTAGTCCGTCTTAGGTTTAAGCCACGCGGGTACGGTGTCCATTCCAATCAAATCATCAAGGCTTGGTCGTGCGCGCACAACAGCGTATTTGTCATCGTTAACGAGCACTTCTGGCACCAGTTCGCGGCTGTTGTAGGTGCTGGATAGCACTGCGCCATATGCCCCTGCGGATTTGAAAACAAGTAGTTCGCCGGGCTTCATTTCAGGTGTTTCTCGGTCTTTGGCAAAGGTGTCGCCGCTTTCACAAACCGGGCCAACAAAATCTGCGACGATCGTGTGGTCACTGGCTGGTTCTTCTACTGGTTGGATCGCATGGAAAGCATCATACATGGCAGGCCGCACCAGGTCGTTCATGGCAGCATCGACAATATAGAATATGCGGCCTTCCCCTTGTTTTACATAGAGAAGTTCCGATAGCAAAATACCCGCATTGCCGGCGATCAAGCGGCCGGGCTCAAGGATAATGCTGCAATCCATGTCGCCGAGCACTTCTTTGATCATGGCACCGTATAGGCCGGGGCTGGGCGGAGTTTCCTCCGACGGATCGTAAGGAATACCAAGGCCGCCGCCCAGATCAATATGATCGATGGCGTGGCCGTTTGCGCGCAGGCGTTTGACCAGATCCAGCACTTTTTCAAATGCGGCTTTAAAGGGCCCCAGGTCAGTCAGCTGCGACCCGATATGGACATCTACACCGGTTGCGCGCAGGTTTGGCAGTTGGGCGATGCGAGCGTAAACGCCCTCGGCTTTGGACCAGGCGATGCCGAATTTATTCTCGGATTTGCCGGTGGCAATTTTGTGGTGGGTTTTTGCGTCCACGTCGGGGTTTACGCGAACCGACACAGGCGCGCAAAGCCCCATTTTGCCTGCGATTGCGTCTAAAACCTCAAGCTCTGGCTCGCTTTCCACGTTAAATTGTTTGATGCCAACTTTGAGGGCGGCGGCCATCTCGTTTGGCTTTTTACCAACACCTGAGAAGACGATTTTTTTCGCCGGAATACCGGCCCGAAGGGCGCGGATTAACTCGCCTTCGCTGACCACATCAGCGCCTGCGCCTTCGGCCGCAAGGGTGGCCAGAACCGCCTGGTTGCTGTTGGCTTTAACCGCAAAACACACAAGTGCATCAAGGCCATCAAAAGCCTCAGAGAAGACATTGAAATGACGTTTCAGTGTGGCGGTAGAATAGACATAAACCGGGGTGCCAACCTCACGCGCAATGGTCTTCAAAGAGACATTTTCAGCGAACATTTCACCGTTTTTGTATGAAAAATGGTCCATTTTCAGAGTCTAACTTGTGCTTTTGGGAACAAAACCCGGCTTTTTGAGAACAAAACTGGCGAAATTGAGAATGAAACATCAGAAAATGAAGGCGAAATTTCTGATTTGCTCGGTGGTTTCACATCACCCTTTTTTCCGCAGGCCGAAAATGCCGTCAAAATGACCGCGCAGGCAACAAGTTTAAGTCCAAAATTCATGACGAGTCCTTTTCGGTCAATTCTTCCTGCATCAAGTTCTCCCGGGCAACTTTTATCGCCGCTCGAACATTGTCGGGTGCGGTGCCGCCAAAAGATGTTCTGCTCGCTACCGATGCCTCCACCGATAACACAGTGAAAATGTCGTCGGTAATTTTTGACTCAACCTTCTGCATTTCGACCAGCGGCACATCAGGCAGGTCCAGCGCATTGTCTTCAGCATATTTCACAATTGCGCCGGTAACATGGTGCGCATCGCGGAACGGCAGACCCAGCGCCCGCACCAGCCAGTCGGCCAAGTCCGTCGCGGTGGAATAGCCCAGCCCGGCGGCACGCTTCATCGCCTCGGTGTTGGGGTGAAAGTCTTCCAGCATGCCGGTCATGGCAACCAGACACAGCTCAAAGTCATCAACCGCCTGAAAAACCGGTGGTTTGTCTTCCTGCATGTCCTTGCTGTAGGCCAGCGGCAGGCCCTTCATCACCATCATCAGGCCGTTCTGCGCGCCCATAATGCGGCCAACTTTTGCGCGCACCAGCTCGGCGGCGTCCGGGTTGCGCTTTTGCGGCATAATCGATGAGCCGGTGGAGAAAGCGTCGGATAATTTCAGAAATCCGAAGGCTGATGTGGCCCAGAGAACAATCTCGTCGGCGAGCCGCGACAGATGAACCGCCCCGATGGAGAGCACAGAGAGAAACTCAAGCGCGAAATCGCGGGCAGAAACTGCATCCAGCGAATTGGCCATGGGTTTATCAAAGCCCAGGTCAGCACTGGTCTTGTGCCTGTCGATGGGGAAGCTGGTGCCGGCAAGGGCGGCAGAACCCAGCGGGTTTTCATTTAGCCGCTTGCGGCAATCGGCCAGCCGGGCACGGTCGCGGGTTACCATCTCATAGTATGCCATCAAATGGTGGCCGAGGGTCACCGGCTGTGCGGTTTGCAGGTGGGTGAAGCCGGGCATGATGCTGCCAGCATATTCCTCCGCCGCGTTCAACAGGGCCGTTTGCAGGCCGCCGTACAGGTCGTCGAGCGCATCGATGGCACCCCGGGTCCACAGGCGAAAGTCTGTCGCCACCTGATCATTGCGGGAGCGGGCCGTGTGCAGCCGCGCCCCGGCGTCACCGACCAGCTCGCGCAGGCGCGCCTCGATGTGCATGTGAATGTCTTCAAGGGCGGGGTCAAACACCATTTCGCCCGCTTCTATCTCAGCGGCGATCTGGTCCAGCCCACCTTCAATGGCCGAACAGTCTTCAGCGGTCAGAATTCCCTGCGCCGCCAGCATGCGCGCATGCGCCTTGGAGCCAGCGATGTCTTCCCGGTACAGGCGCTTGTCAAAATCGATGGAGGCATTGATTTCCTGCATAACAGCAGATGGCCCGCCGCCAAAACGCCCACCCCACATACTTTGTGATTGGGATTGCGGATTATCACGGTTATTTGGCTTTTTTTGATCGGCCACGGTCTTGTCTTTCCAGCAACAGCATTTATGGTCTTGGTGCGCAAACTAGCTTCGCTTATATGCGGGCGGTAAAAGCATTGCAATCCGGGGTTTACCCTGAAAACCCATTTAATCAGCCCAAGGAGGCAACATTCGTGTCGAAAACAACTTTAATGGCGGTTGCGCTGGTGGGCTTGCTGGCTGTGGTGGGCTTTACGGTTTTCAAACCTGCGGGCACCGGTGATGCTGGTGGCGGTATCGAACCTTACCTTGTGGGTGAAATGGCCAAGCTTACTGTGCCGCCCGAGACCCAGATGTTAAGCGACCATATCATTATGGCGGAAACCGGCGAGCCCAAAAAATTGTCGGCGATGAAGGGCCGGGCGATGCTGATCAATCTGTGGGCGCCGTGGTGCGCGCCCTGCCGAGCCGAGATGAAAGAACTGGCCAACCTGCAGCACGAGCTAGGTGATGCGGACTTTGAAGTTATTGCAATAAATGTTGACCGCGGCGGCATCCGCCAAGCGGAAGAAACCCTGAAAGAATGGGGCATTGAGGGTTTGGGCCTATACGCCGAGCCCACCATGGCGATCGCCTTTGATCTGGCTGAAGGCGCACTGCCCACCAGCTTTGTAGTCGACAAAAACGGTGAAATTCGCGCGCTGTTCCTCGGCCCCCTTGCGTGGGACAAACCCGAGGGCCTCGCGCTGTTCGAAGCGTTAAAGAAGGGTGAGATTTGAGTGTAATTGACGCTACAAAGTGAGGTTAGCTGCTTGTTTTTGATTAAGCGGCGTCTTCTTTCTTGGCACTATTCACCTTAATCAAATCTTTTGCCCATTTTTTCGCCTTGATCATGCTTTGTTTGTAGTCGTCGGCGGCCATAGATAGAGATTCCGGTGACGTTGCCAAGTCTAGGTCATCATTTGACCAATCGTCAGAGATGCGCTTACTGATGGCATAGCATGTGGCTTTGCCAACCCTGTATGCCATAAAGCGCTGCGACGCTTGCAAGATAGCGCCCCTAACTACTTCTGCTTCGCCGCTACCGCGCAGTTCGCGTTCCAGTTCGGCCGCCATGCGGTCCACTACTGGATATAGGCCATTGATGAAAAGCGTTTGAGCCTCCTTATAGTAACGGCCTCCACGTCCTTTCAGGTTTTTTTCAGCGATATCTTCCGGGGTGGTTAGGATTTTGATTTCAGGCACTCGTTCGAGCGCAGCTGTTGATCGCGAAGCTTTGGCACCGTCAGGTGCTTTCCGTACTTTCTTCTGCTTTGCTCTCTGAGGGTTAGCGCTGTCTGCTTCTGCATCAGGGTCGTGGTGAAGATCAGGTTCGCCGCCAAATTCTGTTTCTAAATCGATAGGATCGGAAGTGTCGCTTCCTTCATCATTTGATTCTGTTGGCGAGGCTAAAGGTTTTCGCGAAGGACTAAGGGTTACAGTTGGAACACGAAATTCGTCGAGCAAAGACTGAAGGTCGGTTTGAAGATCATCAAGGTCTTCATCTGTCTTGGGAGATTGTTCACGAATAATTTCTTTAACCCAATCCGGCATGAGTTCACGAACATAATCACTGAAGACTTCTGCCGTCATTAGTGATCTATCATCCGGCCACATTAAGTTGTCTCGGTATTGGCTGGGCAATGCCATATCATCCGGGATTTCAATTTCCACCGTTAGTACTTTTGAGCCGAATGGAACTCCAAAGTTTGGGGCAGCGGCAGACCAGCTTTTACTAGTTTTAAAATCATATCGCTCGCCCTTATGAACAACTGCGCAGAAAGTTGTTGAAGCAGTAGCAGGATTGGCAAGTGCACTAAGTGTGTGACTATAACTCGGGTGCTTTGGATCATGAATATAAGTAACATGAACCTCATCTAGAGGGCATGAAACGCGCTCGGAGCGAGGTAACTTATCAATCACCTGCGCTAGTGTTTTGAGTCTACGGTTTCTACCTGTTTCGCCTTTGCCGCCGCCCTTTGTCATTGCTACGTCGATTTTCACTTCTGCATCAGAACGGAAAGTAGCAAAACGTCGGAAAATTGAAGTGGCAACGAAACTACGATCAACATTCTTATCTTTTCCGAGGGGTTGAGCGACGGTGTCATGATCTTCGCTCTCTCCAAAAAGAGCTACTTCAGTCCAGTCAAAGCTTATGTCTTGGCCTTCCTTTTTTACCGCTTCGGTTACATCGCAGACAGTATCAAAATTGCCATCAGGAAGTTCCATGGAAAAACGCACATACGTTCCTTCATCGTCATCAAAACCAATGGTCACTTCATTGACTACGCCTTCTTTGCAAGAACGATATCTAATGCCTTCAGGTGAAACGGTTAGCCCCGAAACTTTTGCACCAATTCCGAAGTTTTCGTCCAGTGCCATAGTTTTGTTGATTGAAGAAGAGAGGTCTGTTGCTTTTTTTAACTCTTCATCTGACATTCCCTTGCCAGTGTTCCAGAATGCCAATTTAGGCACTCCATTTATTTGCACCGGGTAAATTTCGATTTTACGGTTGCCTTCCGCAGCATGACATGCGTTCTCATCGGCATTCTTAAAAAACTCCCGAATAAGCGTACTTTTGGGAGCTTGCTGAATCAGTCGGTTGATCAGGAATTTCTTATTATCGATGCGAAGTGGCTCGGATTTCATCTAATATCTCTCTCGTTATATCAAAGCTTAAACTTGTTTTCGCCTTCGCCAGACGAAGAGCTAAACTTTCGCTCAACTTCGCTAGTTGCCTCACGAATTGCTTTGAAAATCTTTTTTATGTCTGCAGGGTCATAATCGTAGGCCCGACTGTTGGAGAGATTTCCAAGCTTACGAATAGCATCCAAGGCCAACTGTGTGCGGCCTTCTGCCAATCGGATAAATTTCTCTCTTTTTTCATTACTTTTCGCCATAGAAGCCTCTGCCAAAGTTGCATAATTTCGTAATATGTATGTATTTGAATCATAATTGTCAATAATTTAATGAATTTCATGACAAAATTTATACATATAGCGCAAAATTACACATTTTTTCTATGTGAAATTCACGAAATTAGAGAAACGCTAGTGAGCGAATTTTGAGTGTTGTTCGCCTTTTTTCAGGGGCTGATCGGATTTCTGTAGTAAGCCGATGCCGTCCGTTTTTGGCTGACGACAAACAATTGCCTGGTCGTTCTGAATTTTCCAATCCATTGACTTTAGCCATAGAAGTCGGTTTGACTTAGGCTCTCGTTTCTTGTGCACGCCGTAAGGCGCCCCCTAAACCTTCTATAGCGGTGTGTTTTCACACAACTTGTGTTTTAATAGGTTTAGAGTTCAACCTGAACAGGAAGGGCGTTTGGTATGAAATATTTGTCTTTCTGGGTGGGCGCTGTCATGTGCCTGATGTTGGCAGCATGCGAAAGCAATAATGGCAGTTTTCCCCAGGTCGCTAATCCGCCTGCTTTTGATTATGCTGACGGCGAGGAATTGCGGTCTGGCATGCACCAGCTTGCATATGCGCTGCAAAGGCTCGATGACGCTCTTGCAGCCGAATATGACGAGACCCCGTTTTTCCAGGAATCCGTAATTGATAGCCTTGATAGAATTGAGCGTATCGCAGAGCGCCTGAGGCGCGGTGACATCAGGTCCAAGCATGAGTTCCTGGCAGAGGGAATGGATGACTTCCTTTCCGATGTGGATCAGGCTAAACGGTTTGCTGAGAGAAAACGGTACTATATGGCAGGCCGTGTTACTGGTGCCTGTATCAGTTGCCACAAAGCAAACCCCTATTGATATAAACCCCTATTGATAGTCAGGCAAATCCAGGTTTTGAGCGGCTCGAAACACAGGGAATGCTCAAAATAACGAAACAAGAGCGAGGGGTGTTTTGTCACGGTCCGTTTTTGGCCGGCGACGGACAACTGCAGGGCCGCTCTGAGATTTCCAATCCATTGACTTTCCCCATAGAAGTCGGTTTGACTTAGGGCCTGGTTTCTTCCGTTGGGTCTTTTTTCTTTTGGGGTGGTGATGATGCGCGTTGCTTTGCTTTTTTCTACTTTTCTTTTTTCCGGCTTTGTTTTTTCTGGGGTTTTGGGCTTGCCCGCTTATGCGCAGGACAATTGGCCTGAGCTTAAGGGTGACTATTTGGGGCAAGAGGTTCCCGGCAATGAGCCGAAGGTTTTTGCGCCGGGCCTGATCTCTCTTGACGGGGAGCGAGAGCTGAACGCTGTTTTCTCGCCGGATGGTCGCATCTTTATGTTTTCCCGCGTGGTAAACGGTTCCTTCAAAATGTTTTTCAGCTTTCGCCGCAATGATGGCATATGGCAGGAGCCGCGCATGGCGCCGCCGTCCAAGACATTCCCGGCGCACCGCGATGTGGATATGGCCTTTTCACCGGGCGGTGACTGGCTCTATTTCATCTCTGACCGGCCGCTGCCGGGGTACTCGCTGGAGCGCTACAACATCTGGCGCAGCCGTGTCACCCCTGACGGCCTTCATGACCCCGAGCCCCTCGGCGCGCACATCAACGGCCCCGGCAATGAGCTTTACCCCATGCTTGTGGGCGACGGCAGCCTGGATTTTTCACCGTGCGGGATGACAGCCTTGAGCTCGGGAGGGCGGCGGGTGGGGGGGGGGGGGGGGGGGGGGGGGGGGGGGGGGGGGGGGGGG
>JAALKD010000020.1 GCA_011088215.1 Sphingomonadales bacterium
CACTTGGCCAGTACGATATGCGAACCGGAAAGCGTTCAGTGTTGACTGATGGCAAATTGAATGCCACCGGGGCGGGACTATCCCCGGATGGGAGGCATATCTATGTGTCTGCTGAAGCGGATGGAAATCGTGCACTACACCGTATCGATACACAAGGCGGCGCGGTGGTTGATATGGGTGTCCCCGCTCAAATGGACAGCGCTCCGAGAGTATCGCCTGATGGACGCTTTCTTCTCTATGGGTTTAATAGCGGAGACGGCACGGAGATATATTTGTTGAATTTGTCCAGCATGTCCTCGCGAAACCTGTCGCAGGAATTTGCCGATCAATAGGCCATTCAGAACGGGCCCGGCGCAAAGAAAAAGGCCTGACAGTATTATGTCAGGCCTCTTGAATTTGGAGGCGCGAACGAGAATCGAACTCGTGTACACGGATTTGCAATCCGTTGCGTCACCACTCCGCCATCGCGCCTCACATGGTGTATGTTGCTGGAAAACAGGTAGGCCTGCTCGCTAGCGAGAGCAGCATATAACAAAGCGCTCCAGAAGCGGCAATCTCTTTTTTGGCTTATGCTGGTTTCTTGCTCGCATTGGAGCTTTGGTTCCTCGAAAGTTGGGGTGGTTAGCCGAATACCCCGGTGCTAAGGTGCCCCCAAACAACAAAATGACCGGAGGAAACCCATGAAAAAACTATTTGCCCCATTTTTGGCAATACTTACCTTGGCAGCAGCATACGGCGTGCCCGCCTACGCCGATGATAACACAGTTATTTATCTGGTACGTCATGCTGAAAAGCTCGCAGACAGTGACCCGGGGTTAACCGATAAAGGCGTTGCCCGTGCCGATGCCCTTGCAGGCTTGCTCGCGGCCAAGGGAATTACCCAGGTGTTTTCCACCGATTATAAACGAACCCGGATGACTGCCGCGCCTACCGCCAAACAAAGCGGTGTTGAAATTACCTTGTATGACCCGCGCACCTTAAAACAGTTTGCGGAACAGCTTGCCGCGACCGCCAAGGCAGCGAAAGGCAACATTCTTGTGGTTGGGCACAGCAATACGACGCCGGTTGTGACCTCGTTTCTGACCAACACAGACTATCCGATGCTCAATGAGGACCAATATGACCACTTGTATATTGTGCGCCGTGCCGCGGGTGGTTCCCTTAAGGCAAATATTGAATATTTTAATCCGTAAGAACTGGTTTGCACTTGTGGCGCGGTAACGGCGGTTTGTCGCGCTGAACAGGCAAATAGTCGCATCCCTATTGGCCTTAGGCGTTATTCTGTTATCGGCTACAGGATATTTTTTTAATTTGCAGTGTGATATGGCATATTAACACATTGTTTATGGGCGGTAGTCTCTATATAAAGCCACTGAAATATGTGGCACACTGTGCCAATGAATGTATGTGTGAATTTGAACATTTGTTAATTGAGGTTTTGATGTGAGCGATCCTGCCGTTGCCCTTTCTCATATGATTGATAGCCAGCTTCGTCCCAATGAGGTGAATGACGAGCGGATAATCGCTGCAATTTCGGCGGTGCCGCGTGATAAATTTGTTCCGAAAATTAAACGCGCCGTTGCTTACGTTGACGAAGATATCGAGGTGGGCGAGGGCCGCTTTCTGATGGAGCCTCGCGTGTTTGGTCGTTTGTTGACCGCTGCGGACGTACAACCCAGCGATATCGTTTTAGATATTGGCTGTGCGACGGGTTACTCATCCGCGGTTCTGGCGCAGTTGGCTGATGCAGTTGTGGCGGTTGAAGAAAATGAAACGCTGGCTGCGCGCGCTGAGAAAAAACTCGCCGAGCAGGACATTATGAATGTGGCAGTTGTTACCTGCACCATGTGTGAGGGGGTGGCAAAGCAAGGTCCGTTCGACGTGATTTTCATTGAGGGTGCTGTGGAAGAAGTGCCAGTGGCGCTGGTCAAGCAATTGAAAGACGGTGGCCGTCTGGTATGCGCAAAGGTTGAAGGCGGCGTCGGTCGCGCCCATATAGTAAGAAAATCCGGGGAATCGGTTACAGAACAGACATTGTTTGATGCAGATGTAATGATGTTGCCAGGTTTCGAGGCGAAACAGGCATTCGTTTTTTAGGCCGTTGGAGCGGCGTATAAAATGGTTGAAAAATTTTGACCACAAAAGGGTCAAAAATCGATGGGAAAGATGATAAAGAAGCTTTCTCAGACTAGGCGATCCACAATGGATCGTTTTAGAGTAAATAAAAATAATATAAACCGCGAGGAACCGAGGAGATACAAATGAAACTGAGGATCAAGGCAGTATTGGCCCTGACTACCATATTGGCCACTACACCCATGGTGCAGGCCGAAACCCTGAAAGAAGCGCTGGCGGCAGCCTATGCCAGTAACCCACAATTGATGGCGCAGCGCGCGGCCCTACGGGCTGTTGATGAGGGTGTTGCAGCTGCCAACGCAGGTTTTTTACCCCAGGTCAATGGCACTGGAACCTTTCAACGAGGAGCAGGTGATCGAGAAATTGGTGCAGGAACTGGTTTTGTTGCGCGAGACATTAACAGCGATAATTACTCCATAAACCTTGATCAAAACCTGTTCAACGGCTTTCAGGATTATAATTCACGCAAGCAAGCAGTTCGAACCGTGCGCGCCAGCCGGGCACAGTTGGTATCAGTTGAGCAGCAGGTACTATTGGACGGTGTAACCGCCTATATGAATGTGCTGCGAGATGAGGCTGTTGTTGAGTTGAATCAGAATAATATTCAGGTGCTTGAGCGCCAGTTGCAAGCCAGCCGCGATCGTTTCCGTGTTGGCGAGGTAACTCGCACCGACGTTGCGCAGTCCGAAGCGCGCCTTGAGGGCGCAAAATCCAAATTGTTGAGTGCGGAGGCGACACTTGCTGGGAGCAGGGCTCTTTATCAACGGGTTATAGGCCGTCCTCCAGCCACGCTGGAAACGCCGTCTGAGAAACCTGCGTTACCAGAAAATCTCGATGCTGCGTTAGAGATTGCGATTGCCGAGAGCCCAGCAGTAAAAGCTGCTCGGTTCAACGAAGAGGCAGCGCGCTATGCGGTCAACTCTGCAAAAGGCTCGTTGTTGCCTTCGGTTGGCTTTCGGGCTGGTTATAACCGAAATGAAGCTATCACAAGTGACAATACAGGCGCATCGACCATTGATGTAATTGACTCGCAGAAAAGCGTGACTGTTCAAGTGACTGTTCCTCTTTACAATGGTGGTGCGCGGCATTCTACTGTGCGTCGGGCTAAGCAAGTGCGAAGCCAGAGGATGATGGAAATTTATCAGGCCGAGCGTTCGGCGCAGGAACAGGCGCTTGTTGCATGGGACAATTACCGCGCTTCCAAAGGCCAGATCGTTTCCAGCGAAGCGCAGGTTCGTGCCAACGAGATTGCATTAGAGGGCGTTCGCCAGGAGGCCTATGTTGGTTCACGTACAACACTTGATGTACTGAACGCTGAACAGGAATTGTTGAATTCACGGGTGTCGCTTGTGCGGGCGCAGCGCAACGAATCTGTTGCAGCATACAGTCTAGTATCTGCCATTGGTCGTCTGACGGCGCGTGATATTGGCCTCGGTGTCGACCTGTATGACGAGAAGGCTTATTATGACAAGGTCAATGACAAGTTTATCGGTCTCGATACCAAAGTTCGCTAGTCGCGAGACTTCTGAATTATTCATAGGGAGCTTTCGGGCTCCCTTTTTTTTGTTAACCAGTCTTTAAAGCCTTTAGGCGATGGTTTCCTTTAACTGCTTTAGTTCTATTAAGAATTATTGACAGCCTACTCATGAGACGGTACCTGTTTCAGAGGGACTATTTTAGTAATTGGCGGGTCTATGAGCGCTAACGCATCTGAAGATGAACCGACTATGGAAGAAATTCTGGCGTCTATCCGCCGGATAATTTCAGACGAGTCGGAAGAAGAGGGTGAGCTGGAGACGGAAGACGAGTCTTTCGACGAAGAAGCTGTGCCAGATGTGGATGCAGACGCGGAACCTGAAGAGGAACCCGCGCCAGAGCCTGTTGCAGAGCCTGAGCCCGAACCGGAGCCAGAGCCAGAGCCAGAGCCGGAACCTGTCCCTGAGCCAGAACCTGTTCCTGAACCTGCCGCTGCAGCACCTGCGCCAGCCCCGGCACCTGCGCCAATCCCTGAGCCAGAAGAAGATATTCTGGAACTGACAGATTTGGCGTCGCCTGGTGATATCGAATCTATTGTTTCGCCCACGGTGGAAACCCAAGCGGCAGACAGTTTCGCACACCTCACCCATTTGATGGTGCAAGGCTACGGCGGCGCGGAAAACACGCTGGAATCACTTGTGCGCGCCATGCTTAAGCCTATGCTGCAGGCATGGCTGGATGAAAACCTGCCATCGATCGTGGAAGATGCGGTTGAACGCGAAGTTGCCCGCATTTCCCGTCGCCAATAAACCTATATTTTTTGTGTGAAGAGTTGCTGCCAGGCGTAAACGACAGCGTTTGTTCAATTATGGTCGGAAGCGCTTTGTTTGTGCGATGACATAGGGCGCGGGCGCGACCGTTCTGAATATAGGGTCATCACTGGATAAATCGGAATTTTGGATCCATAAAACTTCACTTTGAAATCTTCATTATTTGGTGTGTAAACCGCGCCGTCGATAATTTGGACAGGCTCGCCTTCCTCATCGACCAATGGGTTCAACAACAGACGTTCTCCCTGAAAATCGATTACATGGCGATATTGTGCCAAGATACTGGCACCGATCAGGCCGTCTCGCTCTTCAGATTGGGCAGGCACGGAACTCTGGCGATGAAAATTGGTAGATTCTCAAAATACAAACTTCCAAAACTAATATTTGCCGCGGTAAGGACCCCCATTTGTTGAGAGACTAACAATTTTCTTTCAGCCAAGGACGTTGCTTGCTTAAAATGTCTTTCACTCCAAAATACCATTCCGCCCGGATAGCCGCTGTCCAGCATCATATTTTTTACTGAGCTGCGCTTTTCCCATGGAAGCTGAGATTTGAAAGTGATGTAGGGAGTGTGCCCAACCATCTTTAAATTGTGCACAAGTTCGAACTCTTCTTCCAAGTCGGTTCCAGGCAGATAAAGGTTAAGCTTTTCCTCTTGCGGGTCGATCTCGACGGTATAACGCTCAAATAACTCTTGCCCGATAATACCGCTAAAATTGGCTTCCAGTGCGTCTTGCACCCCCGTATCGCCAGCGATAAGAAGTCCGTTTTTGCTGACGAAAGTCGACGGACCTTCAGAAAGCGAAACTTCGCCGAGGCGCTTTCCCACTGCCGACTTTCCGATGGCCGGAAAATTTATTTTTGCCTCGCTAACGTCGGCCAAGGCATGGTCCGGGATCAGTGTGGTATCAAAAAAAATCGAACTGGTTGCACCTGTGTCCAGTAAAAACGTAATGGTGCCGTTCGGACCGTCAAACCTGATGTGGGTACGGTTGTCGATAATCTCGATGGGGAAGGTGGCAATGGGTGTCGGTGTGGCCTGCGCGGTCAAGCTTGCCAAAAGCGAAAAGGAAATGAAAATACTAAGTTTGAGCTTCAAATATTGATGTTTCATTTCAAAATCATACGCATTTTTGTCTTTTTAGGCAATTCAATCTGTCATTGATGCGATGAGCTGCACCGCAGTTGGGACGAAATGCCGCTTCTGCGCAGTGGTGGGCAATTTTGCTAGTCTTCAAATTTTATGACCTGTCTAATGCTCACTGACGGCTTGTCTTTAAAATCTTCGTAAACTGCATTCTCGCCATTAGGCGTATAAAGCGTTCCGTCAATCACTTTGGTATAACCAGATGTTTTCTTGGAGGAGATCCAAAGTTTTCTGCTTGTGAAATCAATGGCATAGTAAAAATTATTCAACACTGCCGCGCCCATAAGTCCATTGCGGTCAGTAATTTGGGGTGGTGGATTTGCGCCTAGAAATATGGGTGAATTCACGAATTTTAGTGTGCCAAACCTGAAATTAGCTCGGGAAGAAATGCCTGTGTTTTCCGCGATCAATTGCTTGCGGTTTTGTTTTTTTGCTGCTTTGTCGAAATGCTTCTTGTCCCAAATTACCAGAGCGCCAGGGTAGCCGGTATCCAGAAGCATTTCCTTGAGGGACGGGCTGGTTTCCCATGGCAGTTTGCTTGTAAAGCGCACGTGTGCGGCGGTTCCCTGGAAATGCAGCCGGTGTTTACTTCGGTAAAATTCGCCCAGGTCAGTGCCTTTGGCGTAGAGCGTCAGTGTTCTTTTTTCCGGGTCCAGGGCGATTGCATAACTGGCAAAAAACTCCTGCCCTAGAATGCCGTCATACCGCAGCACCAGTTTATTGCGCAGGCCAGCTTTGTCTTTCAATAATACGGTATTACGGGCGGTGAACTCCAGCCCCGGCGCTGTTAATCGTAGACCATCTAGGCGTGCACCTTTTATGGTTTGGTTCAATGCTGGGAACGAAATGGACACGGGGTCGGTGGTTGTTGGACGTTGAAATTTTGATGACTTGTCCGCAAATAAAATTGTAGTTGTTGCGCCGGAATCCAGCAGCATTTTGACCTCTACGCCATCAAAATTAAGGGAAAGGCGAATGCGGTTGTTTTCCCTTTCATAAGGCAAAACAGTGATCGGTGCCTGGCCGTCAACCCCGCTGCCAATACCTAGCGAAATAATCAACAATATTAACGCAAAGTAAGGCCTGTTTGAAGCTATATGCATATCGTGGCAGACTAACAGACCGGACATATAGTGGAAGCACAATTTGTATCCGTGGGATACTAACCTAAAAAAAGATTGAAAATTCGAAATCAGGGCTTTTGTTTTGGCGCAAACTTGTGCATTTTGCGGCCCACATCGGCGGATACAGCCGCATTAAAGCTAATTCAGGGTAACAAGATGCTCGACAAGACATATTCACCAGCAGATATCGAAACCAAATGGTACGAGCATTGGGAAGAAACCGGCGCGTTTGAATGCGGCAAACGCCCTGACGCTGAACCCTATGTCATTGTTATGCCGCCGCCCAATGTAACCGGCAGTCTGCACATGGGCCATGCACTCGATAACGCACTACAGGATGCCTTGATCCGGTTTGAGCGTCTGCGCGGCAAAGACACACTGTGGCAGCCCGGAACAGACCACGCCGGCATCGCCACGCAAATGGTTGTTGAGCGTCAATTGGCCGATGAAGGTAACAATATGTCGCGCCGCGATATGGGGCGTGATGCGTTTGTTGAGCGGGTTTGGCAGTGGAAAGAACAATCTGGCGGTGCAATTACCCGCCAATTGCGCCGTTTGGGCGCCAGCTGTGACTGGTCGCGCGAAGCTTTCACCATGGACGAGCCGCGTTCTGCTGCTGTACTGAAGAAATTTGTCCAGCTTTACCGTGAAGGCCTTGCATACAAAGACAAGCGCCTGGTTAATTGGGATCCCAAATTTAAAACCGCGATCTCGGATCTGGAAGTGGATCAACGCGAGGTTAACGGCCACATGTGGGAATTTGCCTACCCGTTGGTCGATGGGCCGGTTGATGGCATTTCGGAAATTACCATTGCGACCACGCGACCGGAAACCATGTTGGGCGACGGCGCTGTAGCAGTCCACCCGTCTGACGAGCGCTATAAAAACCTGATCGGTAAAATGGTGCGCTTGCCAATTGCAGAACGCCATATTCCCATTATTGTGGACGAATATCCTGACCCCGAATTTGGCTCAGGTGCAGTGAAAATTACTGGCGCACATGATTTCAATGACTTTGAAGTAGCTCGCCGCAACGATATTCCGTTGATAGTTCTCATGGACGACGAGGCGCGGATGATTTCGACCCCGCAGAACAACGTGCCCGCGCACTACGACGGCGTAGACCGTTATGAAGCCCGTGAAATGGTTTTGAGAGAAATTAAAGATCTGGGTTTTTACCGCGGGGTTGAGGATAAAATAATTGCTCAGCCGTTTGGTGACCGGTCTGGCGTCGTGATCGAACCGATGTTGACAGAGCAGTGGTATGTGGACGCCGAAACATTGGCGAAACCGGCGATTGAGGCGGTTGAAACCGGTAAAACCAATTTCATCCCGAAAAATTGGGAAAAAACCTATTTTGAGTGGATGCGCAACATTCAGCCATGGTGCGTGTCTCGCCAATTATGGTGGGGGCACCAAATCCCGGCATGGTATGCGCCTGACGGCACTGTATTTGTAGAAGAAACCGAAGAGGCCGCACAAGCTGCTGCAACAGCCAAATTTGGTGAGACTGTTGCGCTGACCCGCGATGAAGATGTGCTCGATACGTGGTTTTCGTCTGCCATGTGGCCGTACAGCACAATGGGCTGGCCAGAGCAAACAGCAGAACTGGATAAATATTACCCCAACGCCACCCTGATTACCGGGTTTGACATTATCTTCTTCTGGGTTGCCCGCATGATGATGTCAGGCATGCATTTCATGGGCGAAATACCATTTAAGGATGTCTACATCCATGCGTTGGTGCGCGACGCCAACGGACAGAAGATGTCAAAGTCCAAGGGTAATGTGATTGACCCGCTGGAGTTTTGTGACAAATACGGTGCAGATGCACTACGCTTTACACTTGTTGCCATGGAAGCCCAGGGCAGGGACATAAAACTGGACGAAAAGCGGGTTGAAGGCTACCGCAACTTTGGCACCAAGCTTTGGAACGCTGCACGTTTCTGCGAGATGAACGGTATTTCCGGGTCTGATGGAACTATTCCAAATGCAGACTTAACCGTTAACAAGTGGATTATCAGTGAAGTTGGAAGGGCCCGCGACGGGGTCACCAAAGCGCTGGATGCCTTCCGGTTTAACGACGCTGCTGACGCGATCTACCATTTCACATGGGGCACTTTTTGTGACTGGTATGTGGAGCTGATCAAACCGGTTTTCTGGGGCGAAGACGAGGCTGCAAAAGCCGAAACACGCAAAGTTGCCGGTTGGGTGCTGGACCAGATACTGGTGCTGTTGCATCCTTTCATGCCGTTTATAACCGAAGAGTTATGGCATTCGATGAAATCCGACCGAGCGACCGATTTGATTTTGGCGACTTGGCCCAGTGAAATTGCCGCAGACGAAGAAGCAGCCGCTGATGTGAACTGGGCGATCAAATTCATCACTGAAATTCGCTCAACCCGCTCTGAGATGAATGTGCCTGCTGGCGCCAAAGCAACCGCTCTTGTGGTTGGCGCCTCCGAGCGGACAGCACGGCGTATCGCCGACTGGCAGGATATGATTGGCCGTTTGGCGCGCATTGAAAGCCTGACTGCTGTAGATGCCGCCGACAGTAAGGGCGCAGCCCAGGTGGTGGTTGACGAAGCAACAGTGTATCTGCCGCTGGCGGATTTGATGGACATTGAGGCAGAAAAAGCGCGGCTGGATAAGTCGATCGAAAAACTGAACAAGGAAGCCGGCGGCCTGAAGGGACGGCTTTCCAACGAAAAATTCCTGGCGAAAGCCCCTGAACATGTGGTGGCTGAGGCCAAAGAACAGTTGGCGGACCTGGATGTTCAGATCGAAAAACTGCAAGCGGCCTTAGCGCGATTGGCGTAGGCAAGACACGCTATTTTTACGGCTTTATTAACCAATATTGCTGACTTTGTTTACCGTAGTGAAGTAATGTCGCTGTGGGAGCGGTGCGACTATGCGCCGTTGGTTGGGAAAATTGGCAAGTAATGTTTGACTGGCGAAAGACATACAAGTCGATCTGTAATGCCCCTTTGGTTGGTGTTACGGAAGATGACTTGGACCCGGAGCATCCAGGGCTCCAGTTTTTGACCTATTGGCGTAGTCTCAATGGTGGTGAAACACCGCAACGCTCATCCTTCAGCCCTCAAGACATTCCGTCGTTGTTGAAATGGTTGATGATGTTTCGCCGCGAAATCTCTGCTGATGGAGATTTGTATTTTCTGTACCTGCAAGGCAATTCTGCCGCCGAGTTAACCGACGGCCTTCAGCAAGGTACTTATCTTCATGATTTCACCGAGCAACAGTGCTTTAACACCAGGCGTGCGGTTCTTAGAGGCGTTTTGGACAGCGGGCAACCGGCGTTTGCCAATATTAAGGTTGGTGAAAAAAGTGCAGATTTCATCACGACCATTAATGCGGGTGCTTTTCCCTTCGTCAACGAGGGTGGTCAGCCTGAAGTTGTGATGGTGCCTGCGCCCCAATCACCGGAACTTCGCGTTTACCTATAAAGAGCTGCGGTGACCGGTTTATTCAACCGTAATGCACTTTCCTTCTTCCGTGACAATTTCTGCTCTGTTGAATGACTTTTTAACACTGTCTTGAACACCAGCCATCCCACCAAATTGTGCCATCCACGGTTGAGGTTTGGGGTTGAAATGGGTGGGAACGACCATTTTGGCGATCCAGCTTTCGCTGATTGTTTTCATTTGAACCGGGTCTCGCATGCCAAACCAGAAGGGCATGATCAGCGCGTCCACTTCCAGTGCATTTACGCCTGCGCTTTCAAGCTGTTCACGCGAGGCGTTTATATCGCCAGTGTGAAAGAAGCTGACGCCGTCCACAGTAATACGGTAACCCACATTTTGTGGCATGTTGGGGCCGTGGTCCACGTCGAAGGTTTGAACGCTAACGTCGCCGACTGAAAAATCGGTTTGTGTGGCGTCTGGTACCGAAATAACCCTGTCATATTCTGCTTCGGTCAAGCCGTTCGCGTCCAACGCGGCAACTGCGTCAGCCGGATAAGCATAAGTAACATCTGTGGTTGCGCGCAGGTGTTTGATGGTTGCCAGCGGGTCGAAATGGTCGCCGTGCCGGTGGGTGGAGACAATAAGCGCGAGGTTCGAATAGTCACCGCTTTTATCCATCATTGCGGCCAGATGTTGGTCTGAGGGAAGGGCAAAGCGGCCCTGATATTGGTCCTCTTCCATTAGGCCGTCGATCATAACAGACGCAGTCTCGCCTTTGATCAGGAACCCTGCGTTGGCCAAATGGCACAGTTCTACCGCGCCAGCACCTGCGACTGGTATCGTTATCACTGCAATGGCAGCCAATGTTTTCATCCCTTTACCCACGCTTGTTCTCCGATTTGTGCACGCTATAATACAGTTGGCAGCATAGGCAGGTTTTGGGTTTTGGCGCATCAATTTCAGGTGAAGCTGCACATTGCAGGGACCAGCTTGCGTGCTCTGTAATAATATTCCAAAAATAGTACCCAAAACACGCCATAAATCATCGACATTGCTGGTTCATATCGCTAAAGTCTGCGCGAATCTTAAGGTGTTTTTTTACAGGTGTTTCGCCGCCTGCCGTATACAGGCAGGGCCTGCGAATGGAGTTTCTGAGATGGTTGACTATCGGTCACGTACAACAACACATGGTCGTAACATGGCGGGCGCACGAGCGCTTTGGCGGGCGACCGGCATGAAGGACGATGACTTTCAAAAGCCGATCATTGCGGTTGCCAATAGCTTTACCCAATTTGTGCCGGGCCATGTGCATCTGAAAGACATGGGCCAGTTGGTCGCGCGTGAGATAGAAGCCGCAGGCGGTGTCGCGAAGGAATTCAACACCATTGCGGTTGATGACGGCATCGCAATGGGCCACGACGGTATGCTCTATAGCCTGCCCAGCCGGGAAATTATCGCCGACAGCGTTGAATATATGGCCAACGCTCACTGCGCAGACGCGCTTGTCTGCATTTCCAATTGCGACAAAATCACTCCCGGCATGCTGATGGCAGCGATGCGGCTGAACATTCCGGCGGTTTTTGTCTCCGGCGGGCCGATGGAAGCAGGCGAAGACGATTATGACGGCGGCCGCAAGCTCGATTTAGTTGATGCCATGGTTGAGGCGGCAGACCCAAACATATCCGATGAAGATGTGGAACGCATTGAACGGGCAGCCTGCCCAACATGCGGTTCCTGCAGCGGTATGTTCACCGCCAACAGCATGAACTGCCTGACCGAGGCACTGGGGCTGTCGTTGCCCGGCAACGGCACGACGCTTGCCACCCATTCAGACCGTAAGTCTTTATTTCTCACTGCAGCCCGCCTGATTGTCGACATTACCCGCCGCCGTTATGAACGCGATGATGAAAGCGTTTTACCGCGCTCGGTGGCCAATTTCGCGGCCTTTGAAAACGCCATGTCACTTGATATCGCCATGGGCGGCTCGACCAACACGGTGCTGCACTTGCTGGCAGCTGCGCGCGAAGGGGAAATAGAATTCACCATGGACGATATTGACCGGCTGTCGCGCCGCGTGCCCAACCTGTGCAAGGTGGCACCTGCCACGCCGGACTATCACATTCAAGATGTGCACCGCGCTGGCGGCGTATATGGCATTCTCGCTGAATTGCATAAGGGAAAGCTGCTAAATGGCGATTGCTCCACAGTGCACACTGCTGCCATGGCAGAAGCAATTGAGCGTTTTGATGTCACCACCAGCGACGACGAGGAACTGAAACAGTTTTTCCGTGCCGGGCCGGGCGGCGTGCCGACGCAAACCGCTTTCAGTCAGAGCAATCGCTACAAAACTCTCGATACCGACCGTGAAAGCGGCTGTATCCGGGCCAAAGCCAATGCCTACAGTCAGGAAGGCGGTCTGGCGGTTTTGTTCGGTAATATTGCAGAAGAGGGTTGCATTGTTAAAACAGCAGGCGTTGATGAAAGCATTTGGAAGTTTTCTGGCCGCGCTCGGGTGTTCGAAAGCCAGGATGCTTCGGTTGCCGCCATATTGGGCGGTGACGTGAAGGCTGGTGATGTAGTGGTTATCCGTTATGAAGGCCCGCGCGGCGGCCCGGGGATGCAGGAAATGCTTTATCCTACCAGTTACCTTAAATCTATGGGACTGGGCAAAGACTGTGCGCTTATCACCGATGGTCGTTTTTCTGGTGGTACCAGCGGCTTGTCAATTGGTCACGCCAGCCCCGAGGCAGCAGAGGGCGGCGCCATCGCGCTGATCGAGGAGGGCGACATCATCGATATCGATATCCCCAATCGTTCGATCGACGTGCGCGTAGGCGACAATGTGCTCGGGGACCGGCGCGCCGCACAGGAAGCTAAGGGCAAAGATGCCTGGAAACCGGCAGCGCCGCGCCCGCGCAAGGTAACAGGGGCACTGCGGGCCTATGCAGCCATGACCACGTCAGCCAGCAAAGGCGCTATTCGTCAAGTTCCTGACTTTTGATTACCAAGGGTTGATGGGATGCTGCGGCCGAGCCGAAAAAATGATCTAGCCGACCTATATGTCATTTGGCACGATGCAGTGAAGGCCACTCATCATTTTTTGAGTGACAGCGCGTTCGATGAGATTGCGCTACAAGTCAAAGTTGACTATTTGCCTAGCAGGCAATTTCTTGTTTTTGCAGATGAAAACGATGTGTCTTGCGGTTTTATGGGGGCCAATGGCAATGAGATTGAGAGCCTTTTTGTTCATCCTGACCAACACGGTAAGGGCATAGGCAAACAATTCATCGACCATATGAAGGCTGCCAATGAAAGGGTGGTTCTGGAGGTGAATGAGCAAAACCCTCAGGCTGTTGGTTTTTACGAAGCTGTTGGGTTTAAAGTTGATCGGCGTGACCCCACTGATAGTCACGGCAGGCCTTTTCCGATTTTGCATATGGTTTGGCAGAGGGACTGATGCCAACTTCGCCTGTGTTAATTGATCTTCTCTTGCAAATATTTTAGGGACTATTAGCGTGCTTATTAAACGCAACGTAGGGGGCTATAATGCAAGCGAAATTTCCAACCATTGACGTTTTCAAACAGGCGGTAAATATACCGCTCATGCATATAGGCAGTATTCTAGCTTCCATCGGCATTTTTGTAGGAGCTATAGTAGTGGTCTCTATATTGCTCACCATTGTCATGATAGCAATGGGTGGCGGGGAAATGTTTGCAGAAATGGTTGGATCTGGTTCATTTGATCCCAATCAAATGGTTGATACCATTGGCCTTGGGGCATTGGTTTTGGCTTTAGCACCTCTTCTATTGATCTTGATTTTCTTTTTTTTGGGCGCTCATATTTTCAATTATTGGGTTAATCTTGCGGCCTTTGGCAAACAACACGCCCGTTGGTCCTTTTCCGATGAAGACTTTCCGGTGCCTTGGTAAATGGATTAAAATTAACGCTAATTGCTATCCTGGTTGGACTGATTAATTTTGTGGTGACGTCTGCACTGAGCGCTGTGGGGCTGGCACCCAGTTTTTCTGATCAGGTCGCAATAACAGATGTAACTGAAAGCATTTTGACGACACTTACTAGCAGCATTATAATGGTTGTGGTCAGCTGTATTGTATATTCGGTTTTTTCAGCCAACCTGACTCAAACCGCACTGCGTTCTAACGCTGAGGGCTTGGAACACCCGCACAATGTGGATTTCGCCATCGTTCTTGTGCTGCTTTATGCAATTTATCTTGTTCCTACAGTTGTCGCCGCATTAACAGGCAGCGTTGTGCTTACCTACATTGTCAGTTTGGTCTTTGTGCTGCATCTGATGTTCACCGTACCAGTAGCCCACGGCTTGCGGTACCGCATTTGCGTGACGGAAAAGTCAGAAGATGTTTTTAAATAGCCAAGCACACTATATCCATAAAATTTTAGGCTAAGCTGATCCAATTGTTGGGCTTTTCTAAACGCCTGTCCTTCATATTGTTCCTTCAATGAATGGAGGTGGCAGCCTTGAAACGATTTACTATGGCGGCGTTTTTGTGTCTGTCGTTGGCGGCGATGCCGGCGGCAGCGCAAGACATCGATTTTGGCAATTTGATGGGACAAACACCGTATCAAAGCCCGAGCTGCACTGGCAGTGACTTTCATGAACTGGATTTCATGCACGGCGTTTGGGATATGAAAATCCTGATCGACGGTAAATGGGTAGAGGGCGGCTTTTCAGTACACCGCCCAGCGCTGGGTGGCTGTGCTTCGTTCGAGATTGTATCCTATGAAAATTGGGGCGAGTTTTACCGCCCGTTAACCGGGCGTACCGGTGTTGGTGCTTTTGCGATCAATTCATACGATCGCAAGCAACATAATTGGCGGCAAGTGTGGATTGATGACATGGGCACCGTCGTCACCAGCTTCCGCGGTAAAAAATTCAAGGATGGCATCCGCTTTGTCGGGCATGCACCACGCAATGAAGGCTCTGAGTTGCAGCGGTTTGAATGGAAAATTACTGGCGAAGGTTTGCGCGAATTTATTTACGAACAGTCCACTGATGGTGGACAGAAATGGACTCGTATAGCCACAGTTCAAATGGTGGCGCGGCAGGTGACCAGCCGATAGCCTATTCGCGCGATTGTCTATTGACCAATAGGGTGGTTAAGGCCATAGGGCAGGTGGGATTTATTCGCAACGGGGTCGGCAAGATGACATCACCATCACTCGATGGCGCAGCGCGCGCTTTTATGTACGGTAAATTGCACCGGGTAACCATCACTGGGGCGGACTTGAACTATGTGGGCTCTATCACCATCGACCCGCTTTTGCTGCGGGCGGCCGGCCTACTACCCCACACAGCGGTCGATGTTGTAAACATCACCAACGGTGAACGTCTTACGACCTATGTAATCGAAGGCGATGCAGGCAGTGGTACAGTATGTTTGAACGGTGCTGCAGCACATCAATTTTCGAAGGGTGATATGGCTATTATTATGGGATACGAACAAGTTCCAGCCTGTGATCTGCCAGGCCGTGTCTCTCGGGCAGTTCATGTGGATAGTGCAAATCATATTGTTGGCATTGATGACTATATTACGCCGTCTATTGACAATCTTGGGGCCGCTGCAAACAGCCGACAAAACGAGGTATATGTAACCGTTGATGCTTAAGCTTTAAACGTTCAATTCAACCCAAACCGGCGTATGATCGCTCGGCTTTTCCTTGCCGCGCGGTATACGGTCAACTTGGCAGTCAACTAATCGATCAGCCGCCTGCGGCGACAACAATAAATGATCAATCCGAATGCCATTGTCTTTTTGCCAGGCACCGCGCTGGAAGTCCCAGTAGCTGTAGGCAGGGCCGTGGGGCTGAATTTGGCGCAGTCCGTCGGTATAACCAAGGTTAATCATCGTACGCAAATAACCTCGGCTCTCGGGTTGAGTTAGCGCATCTTCCACCCAGGCGACGGGATTATAGCAATCCACGTCTTTGGGAATAACATTGTAATCTCCTGCCAGTACCACAGGCATTTCACTGTCCCGAAGGCGCTGTGCCTGGGCACATAGTTGTTCCATCCAGGCCAGCTTATAATCAAACTTTGGTCCCGGACGCGGGTTACCGTTTGGCAAGTAAATGGTTGCTATGCGAACGCCGCGCACGGTGGCTTCCATATAGCGAGCTTGTTCGTCCTCGTCCTCGTCGCTTCCGTCCATCGAGGGCAGGCGGCGAACGACGTCATCGATTGGCTCTTTTGAGAGAATAGCGACACCGTTAAAAGACTTTTGGCCGTGAGTTTCCACATTCCAGCCGCGTTCTTCGAGCTCCAGCCTCGGGAAGTTCTCATCAATGCTTTTGATTTCCTGCAGACAGGCCACATCAGGGGCGAATTCATCCAGCCATTCCAAAAGGCGCGGCAAGCGGGCTTTTATGCCGTTGATGTTGAAAGTGGCAATTTTCACTGAACAGTCCTTATTTGCAGAGCATTAAAAACAGCAGAATAGGGACGTAGGCGCTATTGTCTAGCGGTGATTGCGCTTAAATGGAGAAGGAGGAACCGCAGCCGCACGAGGAACTGGCATTGGGATTAACCACCTGAAATGAAGCGCCCACAAGGTCTTCAACATAATCGACTTCGGAACCCATCAAATACAAAAGCGACATCGAATCGACCAGCATGGTTACCCCGTCGCGTTCAACAGCAATGTCGTCGCTTTTTTGGTCGTCGTCAAAGTCAAAACCATACTGAAAACCGCTGCAGCCACCGCCTGAAACGGTCAAGCGCAACTTAAGATCCGGGTTGCCCTGTTGTTCAATCAGAGAGGAAACCCGCGCCGCTGCACGTTCGCTGAGGCCCACAGGTGGGGCCTTCGGCGCAGTTTGATTAGGAGATGCTTGCATTTCAGTCATATTTTATCTCTTGGGTGCCACAATTAGCGTAGCCTTTACTTAGGGTCAGCACCGTAAAAGGTCAATTGCTATGGTAACACATATTATCTTCGGTTCGGGACAATTTTCCTTTAGTTGCCCCTGTGGCGCCATACTATTTTGACAAATAACCAACTTCAGCACCATCATCGAGCGCTCGCATCGGGTCGGTGTATTGGCTAAGCGGGCCGTCTGCACCTGCGGGTAGGTAGGCTGGCTCGTCTGGAACAGTAATCAATGCCACTAATTCCCAGGAAGCATTGGACTTACAGGCAAGACCTACCTGTTGTCTGGCTCCTTCTAGTTGAAATGATCGGCAAAACTGGCCATTTGCGTTCAAATAGCTTTCTTCGACAACCGTTGCGATGTTTTGCTCACCGTCCGCCATAGTGTTCAGAGCAGTTACTGTGTGTCCCGGCAGCGATACGCCTGTGGGGGTTGGTTTCAGCAACATCAGCGATGCCATTGCTGCAATGGCAATGGACGCCGCAACAGCGGCGGGTTGATAATACCTGCTCAGTCCTGTGGCGGGCTTTTTGCCGATACCCAGTGGTACCACGGTCTCCCGTTCGTTCAACATGTCGGTAATCGCCGCAGGCACATCGCCTTTAACAGTGCTGTCAATCGCAGCGTTGACCGTCTGCGCTAATTTGGAAGTTGCTTGCGCCGAAAGGACTTCAACCCGGGCGCACAGGGCGGGGTCACTGTTCAACATGGCCTCAACCTCCTGCATGTCGTCGTCGGACAGGGTGCCTGCGATAAATTCATTCAATATGTCGTCGCTAACTTGGGTCATTGAATCATCTCAACTCTTCTGCGTAACTTTGCAGGGTTTTACGGGCCCGGAACAACCTGCTCATAATTGTGCCAACTGGAATATCAAGAATTGCAGCCGCCTCTTCGTATGTTTGACCGTCAACTAGAACACAGGCTACCACCAACCGTTGCTGCTCGGGCAGGTTTGCGATAACCGCCATGATTTTATGCGCGGCGCTGCGGTCCTCTTGAACTTGAACGCCGTCTTCGCCGACAATATCAGGTCTGTCGTCAATCAATACAGTGCCACCGCGCCTTACTTCCTTGCGTTTCAGGTCGATGAAGTGGTTTTGCATTATCTTATATAGCCAGCTTTCCAGCTTAAACTCAGCGCTGTAGCTGGTTCGGCGCAGCAATGCCTTTTCCACTGTGGCCTGCAACAGATCGTCAGCATCAGCCAGATTGCCAGCCAGTGTTACGGCAAATCGCCGCAGTCTGGGGATAAGGTCGATAATCTGTTGTTGAAACCCGCTCACGCATACTCCTGTCTGGTGACTACTATATCACTACGCTGCAGTTTGCAGAATATTCCATTGCACCTATAATAATGCTGCAATGGCCAATAGCGGTAAAAAGGGAATATTCGGCGCAGTAAAGCGTATTCATTCTTTCTGGTTCCAGAGAGGATAATCCAATGAAACGATTGCAAAAACTACTGGTTTTATGTTTGTGCTTCGGTACTGCAATGACTTACGGCGAGCAATCCGCGATCGGCCAATCGGTGGTACCTGCTGCTTCGCCGCTGGTTTTACTGGCTGGCCTTCAAGCGCGGCCAGTTCGCCCCGTTCGCCCGGCACCGCGCCCCCGCCGACCGGCGACGCGCCCGTCCACGCCGATCAGACAACCCACTGCGGACCTGATTGTGACCGACCGTGCCGTACAAGCCCGAATGGCAGAGATCGAGCGTCAATCCAGCCGATTGGTGGAGCGTACACAGCGAGCTCTGGAAGAGGATAAGAAGTCCGACAAACTTGTCGCACGGTTGCAGAAGAATTACGGCCTGACCTTTGTTAAGGTTGATGGGCGCTTCAGATTGGTAAGTTTCCGCGAAATTATAGGGGTCAATTTGACTGACGATGACCGAATAGCGGCAGCTAAAACGGGCTTTCGGCGCTACCGGCTAACCAACTTGCCAGCGACGGCACTGCAACTGGACTTGTTGCAGGTGCCCGAGAATATGCCAATGCAGGAAGTGGCGGCCCGGCTTACGGCGGCCGGTGCGACCGGATTGTTCACCTATAACGCGGTTTATATGCCAGCGGGTAGCACGCAAGATGAATTCGACGAGCCGAACGCGGACGTCACGAAGCTTGTAGAGGGTGTTTCCTTCAGTATCGGCATGATTGATACTGCTATTCACCACAAACACAAATCGTTGAGGGCTGCGTCGATAACGCAGAAAAACTTTGGCCGTAGCGAGGAGCTGACCCCGCGCAATCACGGTACTGCCATTGCCTCGATCATCACCGGCAAAGGCAACCCAACCATTTATGCGGCAGATGTTTTTTCTGGACCAATTCTTTTTTCTGACGTGGAATCCATCGTTCGGGCGATGGACTGGGTGGCTGGAAAAGGCGTTGGCGTGATAAATATGAGTCTTGCGGGGCCGGAGAACCCGCTACTGGCAGAGGCGGTGAAGCGATTGAGTGATATCGGCCACATCGTCGTCGCGGCAGTTGGCAACAACGGCAAACAGGGCGAACCATTATACCCCGCATCATATGACAATGTAGTTGGGGTAACGGCTGTGGACACGAAAAGTCGAATTTTCAAGGCAGCCTATCAAGGCCGATCGGTTGACTATGCCGCTCTGGGGGTTAAGGTCCGCGCGGCGGCTATTCGCGGCAGCAAGAAATATTCAGGCACATCGTTCGCCAGCCCAGTTATTGCATCCTTTATCGCACTCCGTTACCCGCAATTGGGCGGGCAGGGCGCCAACGATACTTTCCGGATTTTGAATGCCCGTGTCGTAGACTTGGGTTTGCCCGGGCACGATCCTGTTTTTGGTATTGGCTTTTTGCCTTCGCCTAACCAGTAAAAAACCCGGAACAATGCTGGTAATCCAGTAATGTTCCGGGAAAGGATAACCGGCGGGGAAACAACTGCGCAACGTGGTAAGGGCCAATAAAACGCAAAGGTCCACCGCCGGTCTTGGTATGCACGCAGCTAACAATTACAACCGCGTGCAGCCCTGGGGGGGTGTGCGGAGTTAGATAAACTCCACGTCTGATTGGGTGAGAAGGGCGCCGTACACCATGATGCCACCGATCACAGTGCCATCTACCGCCACATCGACCGGGGCAGGTGTATCCTGGTCAAGGCGTGCCGGGTCCGACAGTTCAATCAGCGAGATAATGGTAAAGTCATCTGCACCATCGCCGTCGCTGTCACCGTAGCTGAAACGTGCGTTCAGGTTGTCACCCTGAATTTGAATTTGATCGCCATCTTCGCGGGAAAAATCACGAATACGGTCTCTACCGCTACCATTTTCCGCTGAAGCGCGGTTGGTATAACCAAAGACAAATGTATCTGCGCCTTCGCCGCCGCTATAGCTGTCGTTGCCGGTGCTATCACTCAGCGTGTCGTTGCCGTTGCCACCTCGCACGAGGTCATCGCCGCCGCCTGCACGTACGCCGTCGGCACCGCCGTGGGCCCAGATAACGTCGTCACTGTCGGTGCCATACAGAATGTCATCGCCCTCTGTGCCTTCAATGATGTTATCACCGCCGCGTTCAATGCCGGGGCGTAAGACATCGGGTCGGTCCAGACCCGGCCGATCCAACTCAGGCCTGTTTACATCCGGCCTTAGCGCATCGGGTCTTATTGCATCTGGCCGAACTGGTCCGGCACCATCAGGGCGGTCACTGTTGTCGCCGCTTGGGCGCAGAGTTATTCCTACATTGGCCAATGCTGAAGTTGCTTCGGTTGGATTTGCTCGTATCATCATAGTCCTCCATCATAAATTGCCACGTGATTCTTTGGTGTAGCGGGAGGACTACGCACCTGCTGTCAAAACTATTCCAAAATAGGGTCCCAAAACCCGAAGTGCTGGCGTCTGCTGGTCCAAAATATCGTTATATTTGTTTTATTTGTATGCAGTAGGCGAAAAGAATTGCCCTGCATAATGGGGGGCGATACTGTGCGTCAAAACGTTCGGGATTCTGTCGGGCGGTTTTCAATTTATTAATTTCAACCGCCTGTTTTGGCGCCGGGAGATCACCATGTCAGAAAGTCTGCCACATTATGAGGATACACTTGCCGTTTATGCCTGCAAGCCCTCTGAAAGCCGTGGCCGACTGTCGCCGGAACCTGAAACCGCTTCGCGCAGCTGTTATCAGCGTGATCGCGATCGGGTGATCCATTCTTCCAGTTTCCGCAGACTGAAGCATAAAACACAGGTATTTGTTTATCATGAGGGCGACCATTTTCGCACCCGGCTAACCCATTCGCTGGAAGTTGCGCAGATTGCCCGCTCTATCTGTCGGTCGATGCATTTGAACGAAGACTTGGGCGAGGTGTTGGCGTTGGCACATGACCTGGGCCACCCACCTTTTGGTCATACCGGCGAAACCGTGCTGAATGAATGTATGAAGGACTTTGAGGGCTTTGACCATAATGCGCAGGCTCTGCGCCTGCTTACCCGGCTTGAAAGCCGCTATGCGTCCTTCATGGGGCTTAACCTGACGTGGGAAACCCTTGAAGGATTAGCGAAGCACAATGGCCCGCTTGTTGACAAAGCCATTGACCATAAAAAACCGCCGGCTGACTTATCCTTTGGTTTTCGCGATTACCTTCCCGAGCATGACTTGAAGCTGCATACATACGCCAGCGCTGAGGCGCAGCTTGCTGCCCTTGCTGATGATATTGCCTATTCCAGTCACGACCTGGACGATGGCTTACGCGCAGGACTGTTTGAGCTGGATGAGTTGAAAAACATTCCAGTGGTAGCCCAGTTAATCGACGAGGTTCTGCTTACATATCCGGGCGCGCCGAAGGATATTTTGATCCACGAACTTGTGCGTCGAATGATTAACCGCATGGTTGCCGACGTTATGGTCGAAAGCGGACGCCGGTTGAAAAAATTGAATCCGCAAAGTGTCGATGATATCCGTAATGCAGATGAGCCGGTTATTTCTTTCAGCAAAAACATCGCTTCTGCAGTGGTTGAATTGAAGGCCTATCTCGCCGACCGAATGTACCGGCATTACCTGGTGAACCGAATGGGCAGTAAGGCCCGACGAGTGGTAACAGATCTGTTCAATCTCTATGTGTCCGAACCCGAGTGTCTGCCCACTGACTGGAGCGAAAAAGCACCAGAGCCCAATACTGCGGAAACTGCACGGGTCGTTGCCGACTTTATCGCTGGCATGACCGATCGCTTTGCTTTCCGTGAGCATGCAAAATTATTTGATCTGTCGGATGTTTCGCTTTAAAGCGCAATTCACAGACCAGAAAGACCGAATATCATGAACGTTTTTACCCATTTTCGGGGTATTGTTGACGCCGCACTTGACGCGCTAACCGCATCGGGTGATTTGCCTGCAAACCTTGACTATAAAAATATCACTGTTGAACCGCCTCGGGACCCAAGCCACGGCGATCTTTCCACCAATGCAGCGATGGTGCTCGCCAAACAAGCGAAGATGAACCCGCGCACGCTGGCTGGTGTCTTGGTACCCACCTTGTCGGCTAACACGGACATTGCAGATGTTGACGTAGCAGGGCCAGGTTTCATCAATTTGCGCCTGGCACCTGAGTTTTGGCAAAAACAGGTCGCAGTTATCGTTGGTGCCGGTGCCGGCTACGGCAACAGCACTATGGGCGAGGGCGAGAAGGTTAATGTGGAATATGTGTCCGCGAACCCTACCGGGCCTTTGCACGTGGGCCATGTGCGCGGCGCGGTATTTGGTGATGCACTGGCAAATTTGCTGTCGAAAGTAGGCTTCGACGTTGCCAAAGAATATCTGATTAATGATGCTGGCGGACAGATTGATACGCTGGCGCGCTCTGCGCATTTACGCTACCGCGAAGCGTTGGGCGAAAACATCGGTAAAATCCCCGAAGGACTTTATCCCGGCGACTATCTGGTGCCGGTCGGGCAACTACTGAAAGACAAATACGGCGACAAATGGCAGGGCGCTGACGAAGCTGAATGGCTACCAACAATTCGGCAAGAGGCCACTGATGCCATGATGGCGCTGGTTCGCGAGGACCTCAAGGCGTTGGGGATTGAGCAGGAAGTGTTTTTCTCCGAGCGCACGTTGCATGAAAGTGGCCGGATTGATGAGGCGATAGCTGACCTGCGCGCTAACGGGCACATATATGAAGGCGTGCTCGAGCCGCCAAAGGGCGCGCGGCCCGATGACTGGGAACCGCGTGAACAAACCCTGTTCCGTGCCACCGCTTTCGGCGATGATGTGGACCGGGCTTTGCAAAAATCCAATGGCGACTATACCTATTTTGCTGCCGACATTGCTTATCACTTTGATAAGTACCAACGTGGCTTCCATTCGATGATTGACGTATGGGGCGCAGACCACACTGGTTATGTTAAACGTATGGTGACAGCGGCGAAGGCACTGGCGGACGATGCCGTGTTAGACGTAAAAATTTGTCAGTTGGTGCGGTTGTTCCGTGACGGTGAACCGTTCAAAATGTCCAAGCGGTCAGGCAATTTTATCACGTTACGCGAAGTGGTGGACGAAGTAGGGCGGGACGTGACCCGCTTTATTATGCTGACCCGTAAAAATGATGCACCGTTGGATTTCGACTTCGCTAAAGTGATGGAACAGTCCAAGGATAACCCGGTTTTCTATGTGCAATACGCCCATGCGCGTATTCGCTCGGTTCTGAAAAACCGCGTTACTGCCATGTTCCCCAAGCTGGCTACTAGTGATACAGCGTTGGCGAAAGCTGACCTGTCGTTGCTGTCAGATCCGGCTGAAATAGCGCTGATTCAGCAATGTTGTGCCTTTCCGCGTGTCCTGGAAAGTGCTGCGGACGCGCATGAACCCCATAGAATTGCGTTTTTTCTCTATGATCTGGCGTCAGAGTTTCATAGTCTGTGGAACAGGGGCAATGAGAATGCAGATTTACGCTTTGTCATTGAAGGCAATGAGGCTGTTACCAGCGCACGTTTGGCGATGGTCCGCAGCGCGCAGATGGTCATTGCCAGTGGACTTGCCATTCTGGGTGTAACGCCAGTGGAGGAAATGCGCTAAATGGTCGACAGCGACGATACTTCAACCAACAAAGATGTACCACCTTGGTTGCAGCCTGTACCCGAAGGTGACGACGATATTGGCCTTTTTTCCGCCAGCCGTAAGACCATGATTATGGCTGGTATTGCGGCGGTTTTGATCGCAGTTTTTGTTGGCGCTATTGTTGTTTTGTATCAGGATGCACCGCGTGAAGGGCCGAAGCATGTTGTAGCTGACGCGGGCCCGATGAAAGAGAAGCCGGCTGATGCGGGCGGCATGAAAGTTGACCATCAGGACAAAGCAGTGCTTGAAATTGGCGACGGTGCGACGGCTCGGTCGCGCATCGAAATCGGTGAACAACCCGAACAGCCTGTTGCAGAAATCCCTGAACAGCCTACCGACCAGGTAGATTCAGAGAAGGCAACTGACGCGATCGGTGATATCGCAGAAGCTGCTACAAAAATTGACGAAAAGCCAGCCGCCACACCAACTCAGGAAAAAGTTGCTGAAGCGACGCCGCCACCTGCCGCACCAGAGGTAGACCCGCTGCCGGCGACTGGTTTCCGCGTGCAGCTGGGCGCATACGGCTCTGAAGCTACTGCAGCAACGGCGTGGCGCGCGCTTAAAGCAAAATTCCCGCGACAACTGGGAGATATGGACCCGGTTTATGTGTCGGTGCAAAGTGGTGACCGCACCCTTTTCCGCCTGCGCGCCGGTCCTATTACAACCCGGTCGCGTGCTGACGAAATCTGTATATCTCTGCGGGCACAAGACCAAGGTTGTTTTGTTGCCGGATCTTAAGGCAAGTCACATGAAACCGGTAATATTTGGGTGCGCAGGCCCTGCACTTAGCGACAGTGAACGAGCATTTTTTGAGGCCCAGCAACCTGCCGGCTTTATTTTGTTTTCTCGGAATATCCAGTCACCCCAACAGGTTAAAACCTTGACCACTGACTTGCATCTGTGCGTCGGTCGCGCAGATGTTTTGATTTTGATCGACCAGGAAGGCGGCAGGGTGCAGCGTATGGGCCAGCCCCATTGGCGCACATATCCGCCGATGGCAGTTTTTGGCCAAGCCGCCAAGATTGACGCCGAATTAGCAGCGGATGCACTTCGCCTTAACTGCTTGTTATTGGCTGATGACCTGCGCCGTGTGGGCATTAATGTGGATTGCTTGCCGCTATTAGATGTACCCACGGACGATGCCGACAATATAATCGGTGACAGGGCGTTTGGGTTCACGCCGCAGTTGGCCGCCCAACTGGGGCGGGTCGTGACTGACAGCTTGCAGGAAGCCGGAATAGCGCCAGTGGTAAAACATATACCCGGTCACGGTAGAGCCACGGTGGACAGTCACAAATTGCTACCTCGCGTGGACACCCCTTTTGATGAACTGAATGCAACTGATTTTGTGCCGTTTAGGGCGCTCGCGGATTGTTCGCTCGGCATGACCGCGCATATAGTTTATGAAACCATTGATGCAGCAATGCCTGCCACCTTGTCGCCAACTGTTATTAGTGACGTAATCCGCGGTGCCATTGGGTTTGAAGGCCTATTGATGACTGATGATTTGTCAATGCAGGCCTTGTCGGGGCCAATGTCGGAGCGGACGGAAGCGGCACTGGCCGCGGGTTGCGAACTGATATTACACTGCAATGGCAATATGGATGAAATGCTGCAGATCGCAAAAGCGTTGCAGCCGTCGGGTGATCAGATAGCTTTGGCCATTGCAAATTTGATTGAAACTGTTGGGAATAAAATGCCAATAAACCGGGCGGTGATTGAAGCCCAATACGACGATGCTATGCAAAAGCTGAACAGTTTAATTTAGGAACTGATTTTGGAATTTTTCGCTGATAAATTTTACCTTTTGAGCATTATGGCACTGCCGTTTTTGCTCGCGGTTACGCTTCATGAGGCAGGGCATGCATATGCTGCCACTGCCTTCGGGGACAATACGCCCAAGCAAGACGGTAGATTATCGCTTAACCCCTTGGTTCACATGGACCCGCTCGGCACGGTTGCTATACCATTACTGGCTGTTATGACTGGTTTTCCCTTCCTGATAGGTTATGCCAAGCCCGTAATGATCCAGCCTGCAAACTTTAAGGGAAGCCGTCGCAAGGCGATGATCTTGGTGGCGCTTGCCGGCCCGGCAGGTAATGTGATCGTTGCAATATTCTGTGCTTACATATTGCGGTTTGTGCTTGGGGCAGGGGCTACAGGCGACGACTGGATAGTTAACACGATGTACTACGGCATATTCATGAATTGCCTGTTCATGGTGTTTAACCTGCTGCCGATTCCGCCGCTTGATGGTGGTGGGGTGGTCGAACAGCTGCTGCCGCGCGACCTGGCCGTGAAGTATGCATCGATTGCGCCTTATGGCTTTTTTATTCTGATCGCGGTGATTATGCTGGCGAAAGACATTATTATTGTGCCAACCATGTTTATGACAGGGTTGGTGGTGTGGGCAGTGAATGTACCAATATAATGGAATTTGAAGAAGATATCGACGCGCCGATGCTGAATGCAATGGGCCAAACACCAGACGAAGATCATCTGGTGTTGCAGATCGACGGCTTTGAAGGGCCGCTTGATGTCTTGCTGACGCTCGCACGGGCGCAAAAGGTTGATCTGGCGCATATTTCTATTCTGCAACTGGTCGAGCAATATCTGGAGTTTGTCGCCGAAGCCCGGAAAATTAAGCTGGAACTAGCGGCAGACTATCTGGTGATGGCGGCGTGGTTGGCCTATTTGAAATCCCGATTGTTGTTACCCAAGGAAGATGACGGCGAGGAGCCCAGCGCCGAGGAGCTGGCTTTCCGCCTGCAGCTGCGGTTACAGCGGCTGGAGGCCATGCGCGACGTTGGTGCCCGTATTATGGCGCGTGACCGCATGGGGCGCGATGTTTTCCGGCGAGGCAGGCCAGAGGGGCTGAAGCTTCTGAAGCGCGGTCACTATGACGTAACGTTGTATGAACTGTTGAAAGCCTATGCGGAAAATAGACAAAAATTCTCGATCACCGAAATTCGGATAGAACGAAGACCGGTTTATTCGCTTGAAGATGCGCTTGAACGCTTGAATGGTTTGATTGGCGGAACCTTCAATTGGGCGCAGCTAGCGGACTTTTTGCCCGGGGACATGAAAGATAAACGCTTGCGTAAATCAGCGCTCGCGAGCATGTTTGCTGCCAGCTTGGAGTTGGCCCGTGAGGGCAGTGCGGATTTGCGGCAAATGGAAACATTCGGGCCAATATTCCTGCGGCAAAAACAAGAGTAACCAATTAAGTGTAAGATTGCGGAGCAAGCTACCGGACGATGTCAGACGATGTACAAATAGAAGAAGCACCAGAGGTGCCAGAGAACGCCGAGCAGGTGGAAACTACCGCAGTGCCGGTTGGTGCTGATCTGGAGCACCGGCGGATGGTCGAGGCGATCTTATTCGCCAGTGAAGCACCGCTTTCTGTAGAGGATATAGCGGAACGTGTGCCGGAAGGCATTGATATTCCAGCGCATTTGGACGCGCTCGCTGGTGATTATGAAACCCGCGGTGTCAATTTGGTGCGACTTGCGGGCAAGCATATGTTTCGCACTGCTGATGATCTTTCGTTCCTGTTGCGCCGCGAAGTGGACGAACCGCGCAAACTGTCGCGGGCCGCGGTTGAAACGCTTTCGATCATTGCATATCACCAGCCTGTGACCAGAACCGAGATTGAAGAAGTGCGCGGGGTTACCATATCTAAAGGGACGCTGGATGTTTTGATGGAAGCCGGTTGGGTAAGGATGCTGGGGCGCAAGCGTACTCCGGGCAGACCGGTGACTTACGGCACCACCGACGAGTTTTTGGTGCATTTCGGGATTGAAAGCATTAAAGACTTACCTGGCCTTCAGGAATTGAAGGCCGCAGGTTTGTTGGATAGTGTGGACGTTGCGCTTGATAAGCTTGGCGGTATGCCAACAACTTCGGGCGAGGACGAAGACGAAAACCAGATTGACCTTGAAGATGCGATCGCAGAGTTTGACGACGACGCAGATGATGATGACGAAAATGACGGCGTTGAGGCGGAATTGGACGAAATAAAGAAATGATTTATGAGATTAAGTATACTTTATAAGTCATTAATTAATAATAACTAATTCTATGGAGAAAGAGTATGTTTCCTGGTTGGCTACAGATTGCACTGGTTGCACTGTTGATCATTTTGTTGTTCGGACGCGGCAAAATATCAGACCTGATGGGCGATGTCGCTAAGGGCATAACCAGCTTCCGCAAGGGCTTGAAGGAGGATCCCGCTGATGCGGCAGCTGAAGAGGCCAAACCAGTTTCAGATGCTCGCGTGATTGACGGCGAGGCGGTCGAGACCAAAGAAAAAGATAAAGCCGACGCTTGACCGTGGGTATTACCCGGAATTCTTTGATCGTTTTCCGGCACGCTAGCCCCGTTTGATGTTCGCTAAGCCCTTCTGGAGTCACAAGAATGCTTGATATCGGTGCCATGGAGCTCTTTGTAGTGGCCGTGCTGGCGCTTGTGGTGGTTGGCCCCAAGGAGCTGCCGAAATTATTGCGCACAGTGGGCGGGTTTATGCGCAAGGCGCGTGAGTTGGCCGCCGAGTTTCGGTCTGGTGTCGAAGATCTTGCAGCTGAAGTGGAACGCGAGGTGGATCCTTTTAAGGATTTGCGCGAGGAAGAGGGTCTGCGCCCTGGCATGAGCCCCGGTGAAATTACCGAGCATATACTGGCCAACCGTGAGGCCGAAATGGTCGACGAAGCCGCTAAACCGGGGCCAAACGACGAAAAACCAGCAGAAAAACTCGAAAAGCCAGAACCGAAATTAGCAAAACCAGAGTCAAAGCCGCCGAAATCAGAGCCTAACTCGCCGAAATCTGAAGTTTCAGACGGGCAACATGACATGTTTGGTGAGAAAGAACCTTCTTCAGAAAATGGTTCGGACGAGCCAAAAGAGCCGACACGTAAAAAAACTGAGGAGGGTCCAAAATGATGCCTCCGAAACAATTGGGCACCGAAGGTGGTGGCCCCGACATTTATGATGACGACGAAGATGATGAAGAGGACGAAGTTGACGCCAGCCGGGCCCCCCTTCTTGACCATCTGAACGAACTTCGCCGCCGTTTGATCAAAGTGATCGTTGGAATGTTGCTGGCGTTTGTGGTTGGCATCTATTTCGCTGACGAAGTTTTCAACATTTTGGCCAAGCCCTATATGGATGCACAGGCTGACGGTGACAGCCGCCGGATGATCTTTACCGCGCTGACCGAAGGTTTCTTCGTTAATTTGAAAGTGGCGCTTTATGCCGCCTTTATCGTAACCTTTCCGTTGCTGGCGACCCAGATATGGAAATTCGTTGCGCCGGGCCTGTACCGCGATGAAAAGCGCGCGTTTCTGCCATTTTTGCTGGCGACGCCAGTGCTTTTCGCCATGGGCGCCTCACTTGCCTATTTTGTGGTCATCCCCGTGGCATGGGAATTTTTGCTGAGTTTTGAGCAGGCTGGCGGCATCGGCGCGGTTGAAATCACCGCCGAAGCGAAGGTTAGCGAGTATCTGTCGCTTGTAATGCAGATGGTTTTTGGCTTCGGCGTTGCGTTTCTGCTGCCGGTGGCGCTAACGCTGATGGGGCGTGCCGGTATTGTCACCGCGCAGGGCCTGCGCGAAAAACGCCGCTATATGGTTGTTGTTACCTTCCTGATCGCTGCGTTCCTGACCCCGCCAGACCCCATTAGTCAGATCGCACTTGGCATTCCCATTCTGCTCCTGTATGAGCTGTCCATCCTGTTGATCTCGGCCACCGAGCGCAAGCGCGCCGCTGCTAAAGAAGATGGTGGCGAAGACGACGAAGACGATGATGACGATGACGACTAGCTTTTTTGCAGCTTAGTAGCGGAGAAAAGCTGGTTTACCGCCCAATATGGAATTGCAGCATGTTTGACCTGAAGTTTATCCGCGAAAATCCTGACGAATTTGACCGGGCACTTGCCCGCCGGGGCGAGGAGCCGCGCGCTGCGGAAATATTGTCGATGGACAAAGACCACCGGTCGCTTCAAACCGAAAGCCAGACCGCACAGGCCCGCCGCAATGAGGCCTCCAAACTTATTGGCCGCGCCAAAGGGCAGGGCAACGAGGAAGAAGCGCAGGCATTGATGGCGGAAGTCGGCGAGTTGAAGCAAAAGCTGTCAGCTATGGAAGATCAGGAGCGCGAACTTGGCGAAAAGCTGAACCTTATCCTGATGAGCCTGCCAAACGCCTTGTACGACGATGTGCCAGACGGTACCGACGAAGACGACAATGTGGAAGTGCGCATATGGGGCACGCCGCGCAGCTTTAACTTTGAAGTCAAAGAGCATTTTGACCTGGGTGAGACGCTTGGAGGTATGGATTTTGAGCGCGCGGCCAAGCTTTCGGGCTCGCGCTTTGTTATCCTCAGCGGCGAAATCGCCCGGCTGGAGCGCGCGCTGGGCCAGTTTATGCTGGACCTGCACACTCGCGACCATGGCTATATCGAGGTTCTAACACCGGCATTGGTGCGCGAAAGCGCGCTGCTGGGCACCGGCCAACTGCCCAAGTTCGGTGATGATGCGTTCACCACCAACACCGGGCACTGGCTTATCCCCACGTCTGAAGTAACGCTGACCAATATCCATTCGGGCGAGATTTTGGATGAAGCTGACTTGCCCATTCGTATGACCGCCCACGGTCAGTGTTTCCGCGCCGAAGCAGGCGCTGCCGGGCGTGACACACGCGGCATGATCCGCCAGCATCAGTTTGAAAAGGTCGAGATGGTCTCACTGACCACGCCCGAGCAGTCAGACGATGAGCTGGAGCGTATGACAGGCTGCGCGGAAGAAGTGCTGAAGCAGCTGGATATCGCCTACCGGGTGATGAAGCTATGCAGTGGTGACGTTGGTTTTGGCGCGCGCCGCACCTACGATCTGGAAGTATGGCTACCGGGTCAGGGCAAATTTCGCGAAATTTCCAGCTGTTCCACTTGTGGTGACTTTCAGGCCCGTCGCATGAAAATGCGCTGCCGGCCCAAGGGTGAGAAGCAAACCCGGTTTGTGCACACCCTGAACGGTTCCGGCCTGGCGGTTGGCCGCACACTGGTTGCGGTGCTGGAAAACTATCAGCAGGAAGACGGCACCATTGCCGTGCCGGACGTGCTGCAGCCCTATATGGGTGGCCTTACGACCATTGGTGCCCAAAACGGTGTAAAGTCATGAGTGTGTCTGCCGCGCGTATCCTTATTTCTAACGATGACGGCATCAACGCACCGGGCCTGAAGGTGCTGGAGGCGGTCGCACGCCAATTTTCTGATGATGTGTGGGTTGTAGCACCGGAGACTGAGCAATCGGGCGCTGGGCACTCGCTCACGCTCACGCGCACGCTTAGGGTGCGCAAGCACAATGATAAGCTCTGGTCTATCGACGGCACACCAACAGACTGTGTGATGCTGGCTCTGAACCAGATCATGGTTGATAGCCTGCCAACGCTGATACTCTCGGGCATTAACCGCGGCGGTAATCTGGCTGAAGATGTCACATACTCGGGCACCGTTTCGGTGGCGATGGAGGGCACGCTTGCCAGTATTCCGTCTATTGCATTCAGCCAGTGCATTCGCCCGGATCAGCGCACCAAGTGGGAAACTGCCGAGCAATTTGCGCCCGATGTTCTCAAGTCATTGTTGGATGCCGGCTGGCCAGAAGGCGTGCTGATGAATGTGAATTTCCCGGCCTTTGTGCCCGAGGAAATTCAGGGCATTCGCGTTACCGAGCAAGGCAGGCGAGAGATGTTGGGCAATAACATCGATGAGCGTGTCGATCCGCGCGGTTTCAAATATTACTGGTTTGGCCTGGGCCGCGAAGTGGGCCTGCCGGGCCACGAGACCGATCTGAAATCAGTGCGCGAAAAATACATTTCGATCACACCGCTGCATCTGGACCTTACCCACCATAAAACCCGCAGCGGCATGGCAGATAAAGTCGCTCAAAATTTTTGATTTGTGGCGGTAAGATATGGCTTGGCCGCTACTGTCAGACGTGAAGCCGTTTTTTCACAAGGAACGCAATAACATACACTGGGCTGGTATGTTGCCATAAACAGACATTAGTGAAATTGTCGCGAAACGGCTATTATTTATGCTCGCTAATCTCGTAATTTCAATGATATAAATTATGGGAAATCTCTCATTTTGATGGCTATTTGAAAATGTGATTATAATCCTCTTGACCCCGTACTATGGTCCGAGGTTACGCTTGATGATATGGAGTTTACGGCAAAAAAAACATTTTTGATTCTGACGCTCGTGACAGTTTTTTGCCATAGTTTTTGCGCTATTCATCGGCCGTGCTGTGACCAATCCGAAAAAGCAGAAATGCAAGTGTCTCTGCACGATACGTCCAGTGCTGATGTTAGGAGGAATAGACCTCATTCAGACGAAGAACAATCATGCGAAAGCGGTTGCCAAAGTACTTTTCAGCAATCATTCACATTAGTTTCAACAGCTTCAGCTTTTGTGTCGACGAAATCAGCTTCAACAATACCCGTCAGCCCTATTCAAATGCCTGCGAGCATTTCTAAGGATTCGATTCCTCACCCACCTAAAGCTTGATTAGCACTTTTTGTTGCTGCGCCGAGCGCTGCATTCATCAATTTAATCAGGCGAATGTTATGTATTATAAAATTGCCCTTTTTGCGGGCTTTTCGTTGGTGTCTATGTGCATGAATTTGGTAGCGACCAATAATTCATTAAGCCAGAAAGAAGTGATCAATTTATGGCGGGACCATAGCGACCTATCGGATGATGCCTATTTCGACTCAAAAGGTGGCTTCATAGAAGCAACGGCCCATCATACAGCTGAAGAACCTGGGCTGGAGACAGAAGTTTTTGGTATGGGGCAAATCCTGTCGGTAAACCGAGAGGCACGCCTGATCACTATCAAGCACCGAGCGGTAGAGATATATGGCTGGTCAGAAGGTGAATTTACATTAGCCGTTGCGCCTTCAATTGTATTTGATGAGGTCCCGAAAAATGGCGAGATTTTCTTTGGATTGGCGCGAACAGCTGAAGGCACATTCATTGTCACTGCGTTGTTCTTGTGATGCGGCGTATAGCAGCACCAGCGACCGACGAGATGATGCGAACAAGCGCGTCCGTACATTGATCGCTATTCCGGCCGTGTATCACGCTTGGATGATCGGGGAAACAATCAGATCGAGATGACTATGTCAAACTGGCATCCAATTTTTGTACAATTCAGCGTCGCTTCATTAGTGATAGCAACCGTTATGCTGGCTGTGGCCGCGGACCAAGCGCTCACGAGTCCTAGAGATCAATTGCAAATCGCTGGTCGTTCGATGTTTTGGATCGGTGCTGTCATGTTAATGTTGACTGGTATTACGGGACTTCAAACCTACTACGCCAGTGTGCATGTTGGCTCCCCACACCGCGCAATGACCGAGCATGAGAATTGGGCGCTGTGGATTTTTGCTACAATAATTCCCATCGCCGCAGTTATGTGGATCCATCGTTCCAGGGCATTACCTCCGTTAGCATTAGCGCTGCTGTTTTTTTTAACGGGATTGGTTTTGGCAGCTTACATTGAAGCGGAAAATAGTACGCCGATACCGCATGAGTAACGACAGCAACATCATGACAGGGGTTTTAATGAAAGTGAAATAGAGAGGACTTATAGAGAATTGTTGATTTTAGCCAAGGACAAGGATGTTTGACAATTTACGCGCGATCATTGGGGGTTAACCCTTGAATCAGTAGTTGGTTTCGAGGGGTAAAATATAGAAAAATCCAGAAAGCGGGTCCAAAATGATGACAGTCGGACAATTTGCAAAAGTCACTGGTGTAGGTGTTGAAACTATTCGCTACTATGAAAAAAACGGGATTCTCCCCACTCCTGACCGACTACCGTCCGGCTACCGGGTGTATGACGAAGAATCGGTGCGTCAGGTTCATTTCATTCAAAAGGCACAAGCTCTGGGTTTTAGGCTTTCCGAGATCGTGGAGCTTATGGCGCTGGCCAATGATCCGAAAGCCGATTGCACAACTGTGAACGCGCGCATGAAAGAGAAAATAATCGAGATTGACGACCAACTAGAACGCTTGACTGTGGCGCGCGAGAACCTTGGTCGCCTCATAACTTACTGTCCAACAGATGACCAGCCGCTCAGTGCTTGCCCTGTCATTCATCATTTGTACGGTGAGGAGACAGAAGGCTAATGAAATTGCTCATGCCGCGATGCCTGAGAATGTACGGGTACAAGTATTACTGGTTTGGCCTGGGCCGAGAAATGGTCTTACCGGGCCACGAGACTGATCTGAAATCAGTGCGCGAAGACTATATTTCGATCACGCCGCTGCATCTGGACCTGACCCACCACTATACTCGCAGCGATCTGACAGACAAAGCGACCAAGAAGCTCTATGGTATAGTGTGCTATTAATACTGGACAGATTCAGGAGATGTTCATGAGTTCGATACCACGCCCTGACTTTTCTGAACGACCTCTGCAAATGACTTGCGAACACACAGTCAACGCGGCGCCGGGCGAGGTGTATGCCGCGTGGACCACTGGGTTTGATATGTGGTTTGCCCAAGCCGGAACGCTATCAATGGTGCCTGAAGCGAGCAGGCCATATTTCTTCTACAACAAAGACGAGTGGGGCAGGCATCCCCACTATGGTCGTTTCCTTGAGGTGATAGAGAATCAGCTGATTGAAATGACGTGGATGACGGGAAATGGCACCGCAGTTGGAACCGAAGGGGCTGAGACCATCCTTCGGATCGAGCTTGTCTCTGAAGGAGAGGCCACAAAGGTCCATCTGATCCATTCAGGTTTCGCCTCCGAAAAATCCCTTGCCGCGCACAAAGAGAACTGGCCTTTGGCATTTGAATTGTTGGACGAAGCGCTCGAAGGTCAGGCTAACTCCCAATAACCTTGACTGAGCTTCCCTCAAGCTTGCCTGAACGGATAAATTCGTGCGGTAAATCGACCCAGCCGACCGTGCGCGCGACTGGCAATGACGCGCCCCCGCCACACTCAGTCAATCGGGTTCGATACCGAGGAAACGAATGGTAAAGCCCAGCGTGTTCATGAAACCGTGGGCCAGGAACATGGGCCACAAGTTGAGGCGGCCCCGTCTGACATAGTAAATGCCAAGGGTTAGGCCAATACAGCCGGTAACAATTGCTCCGTGCATACCCTGATAATAATAGTGTCGGTAGCCGAAGAATGCCGCAGCCAGCACAACGGCCACAGGCGTCGCCCATTTCATGTCGCCCAGAACTGCTTGCAACCTGTTGATAATGAAGGCCCTGAACAGAAGTTCTTCGAAAAAGGCAGTATGCGTCCAGATGATTACCAAATACATGCTGAAGGCCGCCACATCGCCTTCAATGTCGCCGAACCGGTTGGTCCTCGGCTGTCTTTCAAAGAATAGATCAGCGCCCGGGCTGACTGCCGCGGCGGTCATCAGGATCAGGAAAAAAACAACCGCCGCCCAAAAAATGGTTTTGGGCCAACTATCAGGTTTTACCATACCCAGATCAGCCCAGCGCATGCTGCGCCGGCGCAGCAAATAGGTGCCTACGATCATGGCAGTTACTGTTGAAGCAGGTCCACCCCCGACTGCTGAGAACAAAAGCACCGATTGTTTAACTGCCACTAGCGTTATCAGGATAATCAATAGATCGAGGAGCGCGCCGCGATCAAGTCCGCTTGTCACAGTGGTTGGCGCCTGTGCTGTCTTTGATCCGGTCTGGTGCCCTGTTTGGGTCATTATTTTCTCCCGTTTATATTGGCGCGGGTCTTATGCCCGCTACCACTTCTCGGCGAGACACTAATGGTGGAAGTGTCAAACCAGTGTCAAATAGTTGTCGGTGTAATAATATAGAGTGTTGTTTTCCTGACTGAAAATGGCTCAGTGAAATGACCGACAAAGTCGCCAATCCCATAATTACACGCTCGCACGGGCAAGCAAGTTGGGGTATGAAAGTTTCATGTCAAAAATTACTTCACTATTCGCAACCCGCCTTTACCGCGCCGCTCTGTCTGAGTTTGGCAAGGCGCCTGATGCAGCAGAGCTTGAAACTGCTTGCCTGTCTATTGCCGAGGACGATGAAGCCGGACAGAAATGGTGCGAGGAAAATGATTTCCCCGGCTATACCAGCTACGCCTCGCTGGATGACCTGAGGTGGCGTTTTCCGATTTTTGAGGATTTGGTCAAGGCGCTGGACAAGCATGTGGCCACTTTTGTTGAAGACCTTGAATTTGATCTGGACGGCAAGAACGTTAAGTTGGATTCCCTATGGATTAACATCTTGCCAGAAGGAGGTATTCATACCTCGCATTTGCATCCGCATAGTGTCATCAGTGGTACGACCTATGTGGCGGTGCCCAAGGGCGCGAGTGCGATCAAGTTTGAAGACCCGCGCCACGCCATGATGATGGCGGCACCTGCGCGCAAAGCCAAGGCCCGCGAAGAATTGCGTAATTTTGTCTATGTGGAGCCCGCGGCTGGTGACGTTCTGCTTTGGGAAAGCTGGCTTCGCCACGAAGTGCCCATGAACATGGCTGAAGAAGAACGTATTAGTGTAAGTTTTAACTACGGTTGGGAATGATGAGCAGCCTGTTCGCTTTTTGATTCGCCATAGGCTAGGGTAGGCATTCACTGTAAATGAAAGGGATGCCCGATGAGCAAAGCCAGAGCACGAGAGCGCAAGAAAAAGCGATTAGCAGCAATGCATGCAGCCAAGGCCAACCCTGTGCAGGTACATGAGAAGGGCGAAGACGCTATCCCTGTCGAGGTGGCAGAGCAAAAACACAAGCCGGGCAAGTTTGACGCGAAATTAAATACGGGCGGCAAGGGCAGTGGTAAGAACATTCCGAACCTGGCAGTTTCCAGTCGGGGTGCGGCGCGTTCGGGGTAACGGCGCGAAATAGGGCTTGCTGGGTTGAGTGACCGACCTTGTCAGGTCGGCCACATAGAATTTAACAACATGCGTCTGTCGCACAGGCCTTATCAAACCCGCTGCAGTCGGTGTCGCATCCACGGCCCAGATAGGTTTTGTCAGACAGGTAAAAATCTTTGAAGGCAGTTTCAAAGTCTGCAGCGACTGACTTTTCTGAAAGACCGGTTGTCCGTAAATGCTGCTGCCAAGCCTTTACTTTTGGGCGTGCCCCGATGAAGTCATATCCAGTGCTTTCCTCGATGATATGTGCGCGGTCTAACAAAGGAAGCCAGGCGATATCCACGCCGCTTAGTTCATTGCCGTTGAAATAGAGTGACCCCGTTAATTGTTTTTCTACCTTATCAAAAGCCTCGCCTAGTTTTGCTGTGCGCTCAGCGAGTGTTTTAGCGTCAGCGCTTCGCTGTGCACTGCATTGCACAAGGTAGTTTTTTGAAGCCAGATAGCTCCAGGCTCTGTTCAGAGCCTTTTGTTCAGGACTTAGCCCGTTTTGCAAGGGCGGATATGCCTCTTCAAGATATTCTATAATCGCGTCGCTTTCGAATAATGTTGTGCCACTTTCTGTCGTAACCACCGGAACCTGGCCATTGGGTGATATGTCCAAAAACCACTGCGGTTTGTCAGCCAGACTGATGAATTCAATTTCATAGGGGATGTTTTTAGCCTCCATCAATGCAGTTACGCGTTGAACAAACGGGCAAATCTTAAAACTCACAACTTTTAACATGGGTAATTCCTTTCATTGTGTCTGCCTGTAAGACGCAGATGGAAATGAAAAGACGAAAATAAATTTAGCAGGTGGAACAATTATTCGATTTCGGGTGCGCATTTGCTATGTTGCCCCGGCCATCAAGGGTAAGGACGCAACAGTTTTCGAAGGCGGACCGCAATAATATTCGGCCTTTTTGAACGCGAGATTTAAGCGTGGAATAACTGATGTTATGTTTTGCGGCATAGTCTTTTTGAGACTGACCCTGTATTTCGATTGCGGACAGCAGCTCGCTATACTCTTCAGGTAACGCGTTTATGAAGGGGGCGACACAATTTTCCAGCTCATGTGCTTCGTCGGCATCGCCGTTTTCCCACCAAATGTTACCCGAATCTACTGTCCCGTTTTTTTGCTTTACCCTTTAGAAATCCATGATGGTGTTGTTAGCAATTTGAAACAGCCAGGGTTTGAGCTTGTCACGGGACTTTAGGCCCGAAACGTTACGATGAACTTTGATCAAAATATCTTGCAACAAGTCTTCAATGTTGTCTGGACTATCGACGCGCGACTTTAAAAAGGCTCTAAGATTTGATTGATAGTCCTGCCAGACTTGTTCGGTTGCTGTCTGCGATACTGATTCCATGAAGTGATTTTGCCTTTTTTTGGCCCCACGTGCACACCTCGGGGAAAAAGTTTAAAACTTACGGGCCTGAACGATATAAACACCGAGTTCCGTCTCGCCGACAGCTTTGCCCGCTTCCAACCGATTGATGCCAGCGATCAGGACAAGGCGGCCTTTGCCTTTGCGAACGCGAATAGGTTGCTGCTGCTCGCCGTTAAGCATGGCTTCCACGATTGCATCGACCTTGCTTTGGTCAAATTCCGCACGGCGAGCCGCCGGTACATAGATATCTTCGACCTTCACATCGACGATTTTCAGCATGCGCTATTTCCGTTCAATTGGTTGTTCTTGTGGGTGGTGCTTACCATTGTGCGACCACAAGCCGGTAACCGATATCCAGACTACCCAGCTCTAGCAGATGTGCATTTTTTTCGGCCCATGCCCCTGAGTTCAGGTCGTTTTGCAGCTTGGCCAGTGGGCCTGAAACGTCATCAAGTTTTGCGAAAGTAGAGATCGCCGAGCGAACAAGTGGATTCAAATAGGCCTCCGGTCGGCGCCAATAGGCCCCGAGAAACCCGTCAGTACAGTCATGGGGAATGGGTACACTGGTGACTGTGGTTTCGCCCAGGATGCGCTCAAATTCACTGAGGACCGGCATGATAGGCTGGTCCAATTTCACGATTTCCGGAATATAGTCTGCCAGCCAAAAATAAGGCGCGGTGGGATCAAACGTAAGCACAACTATTCGCTGCTTTGCCACACGGCGCATTTCCAGCAATCCCGCTTCAAAGTCTGACCAGTGATGCACTGTTAAAACTGCCATTGCTGCATCAAATTTATTGTCAGCAAAGGGAAGCTGTTCAACGGTTCCCTGATGGACAGGCGCAGCATCCGGTGACCGCTGGCGGATCATTTCAATGGAAGGCTCCAACGCGGTAACGGCCCTGTCGGTAGGCTCGTACGACCCGGTTCCGGCACCAACATTCAAAACCGATTTTGCATTGCCGAGCGCGGTACTGATCGCTTGTTCTATCCGCGGATCTGGCTTGCGTAAGTTCGCATATCCAACGCCTATGGTGTTGTAGAGCTGCTTCATGTGATCAGAGTAACCGCTTACTTTAATGCAGGCCAGTAGTTTCATCGGGGTTTTGTCCAGCGGTTATGTCCACTACCACCAACTGCGATTGCAGGCCACAGATCACTAGTCGCAGGTTAACGCTCTCGGTACGTTGATCAGAGAGAGGGCTTTTTTGTCATCTTGGTCAGATTGATACAAAATGGACTGGCCGTCCGGCGACCATTTTGGATATTTCTCATTGCCAGCGTCGTGGGTCAATTGCTGGACTGAGTTGCCTTCGGCGCAGGTAATGAACAGATCGTACTCACCGTTTCTATTTGACGAGAAAACCAAATGGTCTCCGTCGGGGCTCCAGTTCGGGTAGCTATCGTCTCTTCCGCTGTTTGCAAAGGCGCGCTCCGTGCCTGATTGTATGTCGTGCATGATCATATCGTAGTTGTCGCCTTCTTCTCCACCCATGCGTCGGTGAAAGGCGATAAGTTGACCGCTTGGTGAAAACTGGGCAGCCTGCTCAGAAGCGGGATTATCGGTAATTACCGAGAGTGTTCCGTCACTTAAATCCTGTTGATATATATCAGGCCCGTTTTTGGTCTGTATGTCATATGCCACGGCGGTGCCATCTGGTCGGAAAGTAGGGTGCCACTCATACCGCTCAGTGTCGGTTGCCTGCTCTAACGTCTTCGTCTCCAAGCTAAAAACATAGATGTCCGAACCGCCATCCTCTACGGACTCGATTAGCAATCTCCCGCCTTGTGCGTCCCCAACACCTGCGCCTTCCAACCCAACATCGACAACGGCATACTGACCATCTTCCGAATTGATTTGCACAATTTGCCACGAATCTCCGCGGTGAAGCGTTGCAAAAACAAAGGCACCGTCGTCTGACCAACCACCTGGGTACAGAGCGCCACCATCAACGGTTATCAGTATTTTTCCCAAACCAGTTTCATCGTTATGGCAGCCGCCAACCATCAGAGCCAACGAAAGAAAGTAGGGAACAAATAGGACATTTCGCATTTAAATTCCTCTGCTCTTAATTGAGTGGTTGGGTTATTTGCATCAAGATAGTATAACATTGCAATACGGATACGACAACATTGTGCGATTGGCGGGTTGGTCTTTAGCAGAACGCTGCGATCATTTTTTTGCAGTGCTAAAAACTATCGATGAACAGAAATTTTTTTATTTCATCGACAAAATATTGCCCTTAATGCCGTGCCTTAGTATCCTTTTGAAATGATTGATGCGGCGAACAGCATGAACACCAACAAACGGCCAGTATTTTCTCTGCAGCCAGGATTGCCTCTGTTAAAAAGCGGTTTTCTTTTGCTGCTATGTGCCGCTGTTGCCGGTTGCTCAATGGGACGCACTGCGCCAGCTGACATTAAACCCGTCTATCGAGTACTGAATTCACCGTTGCCGGTGCCCAGCCCGCGCTGGAACCCAAATCGGCGGTATATTAGTGCGTCTGCCAACACGCGAGTACGCTCAACCGGTAAGCCCAAAACTATTGTGCCGGTTGTAGCTTCCCGGCGATCGCCCGCTCAGATGCCAGTATCCGGCGCGGTGATCACGGTGGCAAGAGGTGACACTCTCTATTCGTTGGCGCGCAAAAACGGTGTGCCACTGCGCAGCATGATAGCAGCCAACGGTTTGCGTGCACCCTACGCCCTTGCCATTGGACAGAAACTGAAATTGCCGGTGGCGCTGCAGCATGTGGTGGTGCGGGGTGAAACCGGCTACGGTATTTCCCGGCGCTACGGCGTGAATATCGCCGCGCTGATGCGGGAAAACGGTGTCCGCAGACCCTACACGCTTTCGGTTGGGCAGATTTTGAAGCTTCCGGGCGGGGCCAAACCTGCAGTGCGTCAAACGGCGGCAGCCAGTCGCCCCAAGGCCGCACCCAGTGTCGCACCTAAAGGCAGGGTGGTGCCGTTGCCGGCCCCGCCAGCGCGCAGCACAAGCGGTTTTAGCTGGCCGGTGGGCGGCAAGCTGGCGTCGCGCTTCGGCCCCAAAGAGGGTGGCCTGCATAATGATGGTATCAATATTCTGGCAAAACAGGGCACACCGGTTCGGTCGGCGGAATCAGGCGTGGTGGTTTATGCCTCCAATGCGCTGGAAGGCTACGGCAACCTGCTTCTTCTCAAGCACGCGGATGGCTGGCTGACAGCTTATGCCCATAACGAACTATTGTTGGTCAACAAGGGTGACAAAATCAATAAAGGCCAGATTATCGCGCGGGTTGGTTCTACCGGCGGAGTGAGCGACCCACAATTGCATTTTGAAATCCGTAAGGGCAGGCGGGCGCTCGATCCGCTGGATTACCTGAAAAGCCAGGTGACTGCCCGTTAATTTTGGGCCGTAGGTTAACCTGATTCGCTCTGTGGTCTTCTTGGATACGCTGCATTCCATTTCCCAAGCCATCCTTTCGCACTTTGATTAGGGTCAAGGAATGTTGGTCCTATGGGGGCTATCCTGCGGCCACAACTAATGGTTTTCTGGATTTGGTAATTATGCCGCAGACAAGAGTTCAGGCGATAAAACGTATTGTACCAATCATGACCGGTTGGGGTGAGTGTCACCGCGAGCACCGCTCAGGCAGTCGGTTGCCGAAAATGTGGTGGGCGCTGACCTCAAAGAGCTGGGTCCGCATCCCGCTGCTGGCCTTCGCGATTGAGCATAAAGACGGTCTTATATTGTTTGATGCTGGTATGGATCCAGCCATAGAGGCTGACCCTAATTACGTCTCCAGCCCGATCGGGCGCATGTTTCTGAAAAGATTGTTCAGGTTTCATATTACCCCAGGCGACGCGCTGGGCAAGCAGCTTGCGGCACACGGGTTTGATCCGGCTGATGTGCGAAAGGTTGTTGTCTCGCATTTGCACTGGGACCATATCGGCGGCATCGCAGATGTGCCGCAGGCGGACCTTCTTGTAAGCCGACCTGAATGGCAACAGCTGTCAGCCAAGAACCCTGAACGCAATTGGATATTGAAGGACCATATTGAGGTGCCAGGCGCGAAATGGCAGCCGATTGATTTCGTTCCGAACAATGATGCCATTTTGGCGTCGTTCAGCGAGGCATACGACGTAATGGGAGACGGCTCATTGATGGTGTTACCCACACCGGGGCACACGCCGGGCTCGCTGTCCATGCTGGCGCGGTCCGAGGGACTGCCGCCGCTGTTGTTCGTTGGTGATCTGACCTTTGGGGTCGACTTGTTGATGAAAGACCAGGTCTCCGGAACCGGTGACCCGGTTATGCTTCGTTCCAGTTTCGCCAAGGTTCGGGCGCTGAAAAAACAGTTGCCCGACCTGATTATTTTACCGTCGCATGATGACAGATCGCTGGATGCGATGACGACGCTTTACCGTCGCACCGATTAGACCGCCGCAAGGGTCATAAAGGTGAGGTTAGTTACCCTAGCGCCCTTTCAAACAGGGCTGATACCCGTGACCATGCCTTTTCAGCCTGCTCTTTGTTGTACACGCGGCTATCAGGCGGGCACCAACCATGCAATGTGCCACCGTACACTTCTATTTCGGCTGGCACACCGGCGTCTTTGTAGGCTGCTATTAATGCGTCTTTGGTGTCGGGAGAGCGTTCGTGGTCTTTTCAGCAATGGCATGCAGTACGTGCGCCGGTGAGCGCGGGGTCAAGAGATGCGGGCTGTCGTCAGTGTCGCGCACAAGGCCGCCGCCATGGAAAGATGCCGCTGCGCCGACGCGCTCTGGTACTGCACCAGCAGTGCGCATAATCAGCGGCCCGCCCATGCAGTAGCCCATTGTGCCAACCTTGCGCGACGTGTCAGTGCTGTCTTGTGCGTCGAGGAAAGCGATATAGTGCCGGGCATCCGACATGCTGGCGTCCTGCGTTAGCTTGCGTGCCATGCCGATGAGCAGCTTGCGGGTATCCGGGTCGCGGAAGCTGGAGCCTTCAGGCACAACAGGGGCCTTTGCGTCACGGTAAAATGGGTTGGCAACCAGTACTGAATAGCCTTGCATGGCGAGGCGCTTGCCCATGGCTCTGAAAGCTTGCCGTAAGCCTCTGATGTCGGGCCAGATTAGAACAGCGGGATGTTTGCCTGTTTTTGGGCGAACAAAATAACTGTCAGAAACACCATCTTCCATTGTGACGATGACATCTGTCTCTTCCACGTCTTCGCCTGCCAGTGCACTGGCAGGATACATCAGCGTCATGATTGCAGCCGCGCTTAGCTTACTGAAATCGCGCCGGTTAACCGCGCCGCCGCCAAGGGCAAAGCTGTTGTTGTCAAATTCCGTCTGTTCGTCACACATGGTAACCCTCCCAAAAAATGCAGCTTAGCGACTAATGCGTCTGCTGAGAATTCACATGGATGTTATGTGGCTGTGGAATCAATTAAAACGCATTTTCGGAATACGCGCTACTCGGCAGAAGCGGACAGTCACTCAATAAGGGATGAAAGGGCGATTTGATTACCTTCACTATCCTTGAACTCGGCTACCCAAAAACTTCCAACTGAAGTTTTTTTGTAAGCAACCTGACCGCCCATTGCGATTGCTTGGTTTAGGGTTTCATCGATGCTCTCAACAAAAAAGTAGATGCGAGGACCCGATACTGAGGGCACGTAACTATTCCCTTTTGCAAGAGCCCCGGAAATCCCACCACCATTCTCATCAAACGGAAACAGCGCCATATCATTGCCATCAACCATGGTTTTCTCAAGCGAGATAGAGAATACAGCTTCATAGAACTCAATCGCTCTATCCATATCTGATACTGGGATTTCAAAATATGAAACTGGATTTGTATTTACTTCTTCCAATCCCTCTTCTTGTTTAGAAATGCCCGAAGTGCATGCGGCCAGCACTAGCATACTTAAAACTATGGCGCCAAACGTAGCTAAGGCTCTATGCATATTTTTTCCAAGTTCTTCCATAGGCCTACTATAACTTTGAGAAGGCTTCCTTGCAAACGTCTGCTTTGGGTCAGAAGCGGACTTTCTGGCCCAGTTCACCAGCCAAATTTTGCACATATTGCCAGGCGGTGCGGCCAGAGCGATTGCCCCGGGTTTTGGACCAGTTAAGCGCCGCGGCCTGCCATTCGTTCGAGGGCGACAGCTTGAAAACTTTCAGGTAACCTTCTATTATTGCGAGATATTCTTCCTGATCACAAGGGTGGAAACCAAGCCACAAACCAAAGCGGTCCGACAAGGCAATGGTTTCATCCATCGCTTCATTTGGGTGGATGCCGGTAGCACCTTCCTGATCAATCATCTGGCGCGGCAACATGTGGCGGCGGTTGGATGTGGCATAGAAAATGACATTATCGGGCCGGCCTTCCAATCCGCCTTCCAGCACAGATTTCAGCGCTTTAAAATCCTGGTCGGGCCGATTGAAAGATAGGTCGTCGCAAAAAAGGATGCAGGGCCGGTAACACTTTTTGACCATACCCAGCAGTAAGGGCAGTGCGGAAATGTCTTCCCGGTGAATCTCAATCAGGGCAGGTGGGTTGGCCGTTTTTTCCAGTAAATGGCTGTGGATCGATTTTACCAGTGTGCTTTTGCCCATGCCGCGCGCACCCCACAGCAAGGCATTGTTGGCGCTGTGACCCTCGGCGAAACGAACAGTGTTATCCAGCAGGGTTTGCTTGGCCCGGTCAATGCCCAGCAGCAAGCCGAGCGGCGGCGCGGCGACACGGTCAACCGCACGCAAACCGTTTGTGGCGGCGTCAAAGACAAAGGCATTTGCCTGTTCATCGATGGCGACCTCGGGCGAGACAGGCTGATGAAGAGCCGCCGTCAGTCGTTCAATCGCACCCGTCAGGCTTTTGATCTCTGACACCGTGTTTTCTGGCAAATCATCACTATCACTATTGGCCACTTGCAACATCCTGTTGGCTTACCCATCTTGTTATGAATTAGTATCACGGGAAAATGCCGGTTGCGAGCCCGGCTTTTGTTGCATTTGACCTTTAAGTGGCTATAGTCCCGCCGAAGGTTGAGAAATTGCCGGTTTTCGCCTATATCAGCGACAGAATTTCTCTCCGGCAAATTTGATTAGAGGTACCAAACTATGTTGTTTTCTACTGCTGCTTATGCCCAAGGTGCTGGTGCTCCCGCAGGCCCGGGCTTGATTGAAAGCCTGGCTCCACTGGTTTTGATCGTCGTGATTTTCTGGTTTCTAATTTTGCGTCCACAGCAAAAGAAGATGAAAGAGCACAAAGAGATGGTCAATAAAGTAAACCGCGGTGACACGGTTGTGACCGCTGGCGGGTTGATCGGTAAGGTCGCCAAGGTGAAAGACGATACTGAAGTTGAAGTTGATTTCGGTGAAGGTGTGCGCATCCGCGTGGTGAAAAGCACCTTGTCTGATGTACGCGTCAAGGGCGAGCCAGTCAAAACAGACGATAAAAAGTAATGACCAACCGGGCGCGCATTGTTCGCCCGGTTTTTGTTTGCGGGATGGGTAGCAAACCATAAGCCGCACGAGTAGGGGACGAAGAATGCTCAACTTTCCACGTTGGAAAGTCATCATGATCGCGTTTGTATGCCTGTTTGGTATCACAACTGCGTTACCAAACTTTCTATCAGAAGACCAGCGCTCTGGCCTGCCTGGATTTATGCCGCAGCAAACCCTGAGTTTGGGGCTGGATCTACGCGGAGGCGTGAACATATTGTTTGCGGCGCAAACTGAAGATGTTGTTAAGGCGCGCCTTGCCAATTTGGCTGATCAAATTCGAGACCTAAGCCGCGATGAAGGCCGCCGCCGCGACATTCCACGTGCGGAACGGGCAACATTCACAGGTGTGAAAACTGAAGGCCAGTCAGTATCTGCAACGCTTCGTAATCCGGAGCTAACAGATAGGGGGCGCGAAATTTTGCTGCCTCTGTCACAAAGTCAGTTAGGTACCGTTAACCCGGTGCTGGGTGGCGGCATTCAGGAAGTGACCATGGACCGCGACGGTGCAACCTTCACGCTGACGCTGACCGAGCAAGGGATTGAGTTTCAAAAGCGCGACGCTATATCCCGCGCCATGGAAGTGATCCGCCGACGGGTTGACCCTGCAGGCACCAAGGAAATCACTCTTCAGCCACAAGGCAGCGACCGAATTACCCTGGAAGTGCCTGGTGCAAGCAATCCGGATGAAATCATTGAAATAGTAGGAAAAACCGCGAAATTGACCTTTCACGATGTGGTCACCGGCCTGTCACCGGACGACATCGCGAATGGCAGGCTGCGGCCGCGTCAAACAGCCCTGCCCATGAGTGAAGGCGGCATGATCGTTATTAACGATCGGGTGATCGTATCCGGCGATGATCTGACCGATGCAAAGCCTTCGTTTGATCAGGGCGGCCAGCCAGTGGTTCAATTCACATTCAATCTTGCAGGTTCCAAACGTTTTGGTACCCACACGGCAAGCAATGTGGGCCGCCCGTTCGCGATTGTGCTGGACGGTGTTGTTATTAGCGCGCCAGTTATTAACGGCCCGATTTTGGGCGGTAGCGGTATTATTACGGGCGTCGGCGATATTGCCGAAGTTAACCAGCTTTCGACCCTGTTGAAATCCGGTGCGCTGCCGGTGGACCTGACAGTATTGTCTCGTCGCACTATCGGTCCGGGCGTGGGTGCTGATAACATCGAATCTGGAAGTATGGCGGCGGTCATCGGCTTTGTTGCCGTGATTTTATACATGATTGCCAGTTATGGACGATTTGGTCTGGCGGCCAATTTGGCACTGATCACCAATCTGGTTTTGATTACCGGCGTGCTTAGCCTGTTTCAGGCAACGTTGACGTTGCCTGGTATTGCTGGAGTCGTTCTTACAATCGGTATGGCGGTTGATGCCAACGTATTGATTTTCGAACGTATCCGAGAGGAACAGCGGGGTGGCGCTAAGCCGTTTCAAGCGATGGAACGTGGCTACGGCCAAGCGTTTTCCACTATTATGGATGCCAATATCACCACCTTCATTGCAGCAGCAATATTGTACTTTCTGGGCTCTGGCCCGGTACAGGGTTTTGCCGTAACGCTCGGCATCGGAATTCTTACATCCATGTTCACCGCGGTGGTTTTGACCCGCTATGTTCTGTCATCATGGTTGAAGCGTGCGCGCCCAACCACGTTGCCCATATAAGGAGTAGGGGTCATGTTGTTAAAGCTTCTACCACAAGAGACGAAGATCAACTTCCTTGGTATGCGCAAGGTTGCAGCTGTTTTTTCCATTCTGCTTGGTATCGCGTCGATTGCCCTGTTTGCTGTTAACAGCCTGAACTACGGCATTGATTTTCAGGGCGGCATCGAAGTTGAGTTCGGTTATGAGGACAAAGCGGTTGATATCGCTGCGATCCGGGCAGTTGTTACCCCCTTGGACATGGGCGATGTATCGGTGAAAAGCGTGGATGACGGCAACAGCGCGCTTATTCGCATTGAGCGCCAACCTGGCGGCGACCAGGAACAAAGTGACGCGACCAAGCGGGTTCGCGATGCATTCACTGCTGCCATGCCAGACCTTGAATATAGGCAGGGCAATATTATCGGCCCGGTGGTTTCGGGCGAGTTAAAACGTGACGGTGCATTAGCGGTAACAATCGCGGTGCTGGCAGTTCTGGTATATATTTGGTTCCGATTTGAGTGGCAGTTTGGCATAGGTGCGGTTATCGCCCTGGTGCACGACCTCGTGCTGACGATCGGCTTCTTTGCGATTACGCGGTTAGACTTTAACTTGTCGATTATCGCGGCATTGCTGACCATCGTCGGCTATAGTCTTAATGATACAGTGGTGGTTTATGATCGGGTGCGCGAAAATATCCGCAAATACCGAAAAATGGCGATGGAAGACGTGCTAAACCTGTCGCTGAACCAGACACTTAGCCGTACAGTTATGACCTCGGTCACTACCTTGCTGGCATTATTCTCGTTGTTTTTCCTTGGCGGCGAAGTAATTCGTGGCTTTACCGCTGCTATGATCTGGGGCGTTGTGATTGGCACATACAGTTCAATTTTTGTGGCTTCACCTCTGCTGATGTTCTTCAAAATCAGGCGTGAAGCGATGGTTTTGGATGAAGATGATAAAGACCCAACTGTGGATAAGTCCCGCCCGGGTCAGTTCAGCGATATCTAAACCCCGAGGAATACGGACCGACAATTGGCAGATCATATTCAGTCATCAGGCATATCAGTAAAGCTGGAGAGCCCCGACGACACGTTGTTGGTTGAAGCATACGGCGACGGCGGCTTTCGCCTGATGGGGCGCCGGGTTGAAGGTAGTGTTTTTGTGCGCGAAAGCGGCTTTTTTCCTTTTCCGGTTGATGCGCTCGCGTCGTTGACAGCTACGCATATTGATGAGGTGCTGGCCGAGCATGGCATGCCTGAGATATTGGTAATCGGCACTGGAGCCGACATGGCGTTGCTGCCGAAGACTCTGCGCCTGCATTTGGAACAAAACAATATTGGCTATGATGTCATGAGCACTGGCGCCGCGGCGCGCACCTATAATGTGCTGACTATTGAAGGCCGCGATGTGGCGGCCATTTTGCTGCAAGTGCCCTGATGTCAGTAAATGCGGCGGTTTTGCCAATTTATCCCGTTTGTCGCACAGCCTACCGATTAGGGCGTTTCTTTTGGCAGCGGTAGTGTCAGGGTGAACTCACATAAAAGTGAACATGTTCGCCAAGCAAAAAACACAAATTATCCAGCGGACAGTGTCAAACAACAAGTGATTGGACACTAAGACAATGACAGCGTTTAAATTCCCAATTAAATCAACCCTTTCGGCATTGACTATTGCAGCGGTTGCAAGCCTTTCGGCCGGTGCTCATCCACATCAGGACGGCGACAACAAAGATGACGAGAAAGTCGTGATCAAGAAAGTTGAAAAGAAGGTCAAAGTCGAGAAGAAGGTTAAAGTTAGCAAAGACGGTAAGCGGCATTCTGTCACAATTGTGCGCGATGGCAAGCCTCACCGAGTTGTTACCGATATCGACATCGATCGGCATGTTCATCTTAAGCGGGTAGCGGCCATTGAAGACGCGCTGGATGAAGTGCGGGCTTCCCTGAAAGATGTTCAAAAGCGCCTAAAAGCAACCAAAAGACGCAGCGATAAAAAGGCTCTGACTTCGGCCAAGGATAGCCTGGAAAAAGCGATTGAAGCCCTTGAAGAGCAAAGAGAAATGCGCGGTGAACGCATGGCAATGGTTCGCATCGACGGTGGGGAAATGCGCCGCATTATCGAGATTGAGCGCGAAGCAATGGAAGAAGCACTTGAGGGGCTAGATGAACACGCGAAAGAGCTGCTGGAAACTCGCGCGGAGACTTTGAAAGAACTGGCAGAAGTCCGCGAGGAACTGGCCGATGAGATCGCTGACCTGCAAATTGAGGTCGGCGACGGTGACGATCTGCATATTGTGCGTCTACGTGGGCTACGGGATGCGGAACTTGCCATCTCTGACATGGAAGAACATCATTTAGCCGCGATCAAGGAGGCCGAGGCCGAATTGAAGCGGGCGCGCGAAAGGTTGGAAAAGAAGCTTAAGGAAAAAGAAGCCGCCGAAGCCAAAAAGACCACTGAAGCAGAGAATAAAAAACAAGACAAAAAATAGCCGTGTGCCGCGCGCGGCTGAGTGTAGGTAATTGATTTTAGGCGGTGCCTTCTTCAGGAGGGTGTCGCCATTTTCTTTGCTGGGCAGGGGTGTGATGGCTGGTAAAGAACAATACAGCCTTGTTATTTGGCGTGATTTAGGGCATTCTGTTTCCAATAAAAATAATGATTTAATCTGAAGATTATACAGCCCTTGAGCGAGGAATATCATGAGCCGTTTCACGGTAAAACCAGGCAAACTTGAAATTGCAGCTGTGCTTGCACCGCTGGCAATGGCTTTTGCCGTTGTTACCATGCCGGTTCAAAGTGATAATTCCGATGATATGCCACCTATGACTTTCGATAGCGTTGGTTCCATGTTGCAGGATATGGACCGTGAGCAATCGCTATGTGTTATGGAGCGGCACACCGGTTTGCCAACGACTGATCATAAAACTGACCATTCATGCCAGACAGCGGACGTTAACGCACGGATGGATGAAGTTTATACGCGGCTTAAAACTCGGGTAGAAAGCATTGATCTTTCGGAAATTGCTGAGCTGGAAACCCAGATTGTAATGCAGCGCGCCCGTGAAATTGAAATAACGCGGCAACAGCAAAAAGCGCTTGTTCGCCAGGCTCAGGCCAGAGCCGAAGCAGCAAACGCTGGTATTAAGGCTGCTATTGCAGAAATGGAACAGCATCGGCGTCAGTCTGCGTCAAAAGAGGCGGAGATGGTGGCGGCAACTGTAGAAGCGGCCTTGCGGGCGGCGGAGGCGGCCCTGGAAAATCAACCCTGATCCCTGTACTAAGAGCAACTAAAAGGCGATGTGGCGGGATTGGTTCCCGCCTTTTTTGTGTTTTATCGTCAATTTACCCAAATCATCAGTAAACAGCCTTGACCTTATTGCCCATATAGCTTTGAAACATTAAACGATAGTTCCACGTATTATTTACATTGTATTCATATTCACTGGTATTAGACCAAGGCCCAAATATTAGGTTTCCCCATGTCACAGAATGATTTTTACCGTATTCGAAGGCTGCCGCCTTACTTGTTTGCTGAAGTGAACGAGATGAAAGCGGCGGCGCGCGCACGTGGTGAAGACATTATCGACTTTGGCATGGGTAACCCAGACCTGCCGACGCCTCAGCATATCGTAGATAAACTAAAAGAAACTGCGGACAATAAACGAGCCCACGGTTATTCCACGTCGCGTGGTATTCCAGGTCTTAGGAAAGCGCTTGCGGGGTATTACGACCGCCGTTTCGGTGTCACGATCGACCCAGAGACCGAGGCAGTGGTGACGTTGGGTTCCAAAGAGGGACTTGCCAATTTGGCGCAAGCAATAACCGCACCTGGCGATGTTATTCTGGTACCTAATCCCAGTTTCCCGATCCATCCATATGGTTTTATGATCGCCGGTGCATCGGTGCGCCATATGCCAATGGGCCCTGAGCATGATTTCATGACTGAATTGTCGCGCGCGGTGCAGCACAGTGTACCAAGCCCCAGCGCGGTTATTCTGTGTTACCCCGGCAACCCAACAGCGGAAGTGGTTGATCTGGAATTTTACCGTGAAGTTGTTGATTTCTGCCGCAAGAAAGGCATTTGGATTCTTTCCGACATTGCGTACGCAGAGATATATTTTGATGGTAACCCGCCTCCGTCCATCTTGCAGGTACCCGGCGCGCGCGATATTGCGATCGAATTCACATCCATGTCAAAAACATACTCCATGGCCGGTTGGCGCGTGGGATTTGGTGTCGGCAATAAGGATCTGGTTAGTGCGTTGACGCGAGTGAAGAGCTATTTGGACTACGGTGCCTTCACACCGATACAAGTGGCGGCAACTGCTGCTTTCAACGGCCCGCAGGATTGTATTGATCTGCACAGACAAACCTACAAAAAACGTCGTGACGTGCTTATCGAAGGCCTTAAGGCCGCGGGCTGGAACGTGCCCAGCCCTAAGGCATCCATGTTCGCCTGGGCACCGCTGCCTGAAGCATTCCGCGAGGTTGGCTCGATGGCGTTTACCAAAATGTTGCTGCAGCACGCCAAGGTGGCGGTGGCGCCCGGTGTTGGCTTTGGCGAATACGGCGAGGGCTATGTCCGCATTGGGCTGGTGGAAAATGAACACCGCATCAGGCAGGCTGTTCGCAATATCAAAAAATTCATGGCTGACAGCGACAAACATCTGGCGGCCTGGCACAAGGACAATGCCGCCAGTTAGGTGGTGAGATTGGAAAGTAAGAACTAATGAGTGAGTTGAAGCGCAAACCATTGCGGCTCGGAGTGGCCGGGCTTGGCACCGTCGGTGTTGGGGTCGTCAATATCGTTGAGAACAGCGGTGATATGCTGTCGACGCGTGCAGGGCAGCGTATTGTTGTCAGCGCCGTGTCTGCCCGCGACCGGGGCCGCGACCGTGGTATCGATTTGTCGGCTTACGGATGGCACGACAACGCGGTTGATCTGGCTGGTGACGATAGCGTCGATCTGGTGGTGGAATTGATGGGCGGCAGCGACGGCCCGGCCTACGCCCTCGCCAAAGCTTGTCTGGCAGCGGGTAAGCCATTTGTTACTGCTAATAAGGCCCTGATCGCCACCCACGGCAAAGAACTTGCAGCACTGGCTGAGGCGAGCAAAACGGCACTACGTTTTGAAGCAGCGGTTGCCGGTGGCTTACCAGTGGTAAAGGCTTTGATGGAAGGCTTAACTGCTAATAAAATCAATGAACTATACGGCATTCTTAATAGAACCTGTAATTATATCCTCACTCGTATGGAACGGGAAAAGCTCGCCTTTGATGATGTGTTGTCGGAAGCTCAAAAAATTGGCTACGCAGAGGCGGACCCCACCTTCGACATCGACGGTATTGATACCGCGCACAAAACCGCAATTTTGGCAGCAATTGCATTTGGCATTGCGCCTGATCTGGGTAATTTGCCGACAGAGGGTATTCGAAATATTGCGCCGGTTGATATCGATTATGCTCGCGAGCTTGGCTATCGAATCAAGTTGTTAGGCGTGGCACGGCAAACTGGAGAGGGTGTTGAGGTGCGGGTGCACCCAGCAATGGTGCCACTGTCGTCGCCGCTTGCCAGCGTAATGGATGCCACCAACGCGGTGCTGATAACAGGAGACCAGGTCGGCCAAACTGGATATGAGGGACCGGGCGCCGGGCAGGGGCCAACGGCCTCTTCTGTCATTGCTGACGTGGTCGATGTTGCGCGCGGCATTTGCTATCCGCCGCTTGGGGTACCAGTTAATGATTTGAAAAAATTGCCTTATTTGGGATCAGAAAGTCATATTGGAACCTATTACATTCGCCTCCGTGTTACTGATGTGCCTGGTGTTATGGCAGAAATCACCCAATCTTTGGCGGCGGAAACCGTATCAATCGAAAGTATGCTACAACGAGGCCACGCCGAGGGCGGCGGTGTCTATATCGTGTTGACTACGCATGAAACAACAGAACAATCAGCCATTGCTGCACTCAGCCATTTCAACGCACTGGATTGTGTGTTAGAGAGCCCGGCAATGTTGAGAATTGAGACGGCATAAACAGGGGAATGTCCATGTCATCTAGCGCACTTAACCGAACACTTGTTTTAGAAGTTGTCCGTGTAACCGAAGCTGGTGCCATTGCTGCCCGTGAACTAAGATCCGAAGGGCGGGGGGGGGGGGGGGGGGGGGGGGGGGGGGGGGGGGGGGGGGGGGG
>JAALKD010000102.1 GCA_011088215.1 Sphingomonadales bacterium
GGTTGGAAAAACTGGGACCGTAACCGCCAAAAGGTGGCTGCGGGCTAGAGGTCCACCGCAGTACATTGTAGCGAATATCGCCTGCATCCCAGGTTGCGTCGTCGGGTTGAATCTTTACTTCGATGGCGTTTCTAAAGCCCGCCGCTTCAAATGCAGGATTCCAGGCCTCTGCAGCCTTTTTGATGACCGGTCGCAACTCTTCCGGTGTCGTGTTTTCAATCCAGTAAACAATCGGCTCAACCGGCTCAGATACCGCTGCTGCTGGGTCTTTTTTGACCAGATGCCAGCGATTGATTAGGTCGCGCCAGGGTGTGGCTGATTTACTGGTTTGATCATTGACATAATCGAGGAAATAACCGATGCGGCTGTCGTCAAAGCGCGGAATATAGTCGTTTTCCGGCATGGCAACCAGCGTATGTTGAACGCCCACAGTTACGTTGCGCGCATCGGTGATGTCGAACCAATTACCGCGACCAATCGGCGCAGGGTTTGTATAGACATAGTCAACTTTTACCGCCGTGTTTTCAGGGTAGTTTTTTACCTCAGCGACACGGGTTTTGGTGCTGGACAATTTACCCAGCTTGAAGCCAAAGCTTCTTTGAGGTCCCGGTGCGGGGCGATTGCTGGGTCGAATCTGATCAAAATTCTCGTTTTTGAACAGGACGTCGGCCCCAATTAGATAACTGGTTTCGTCTTCGTTGGTGGCGCGAATTCTGCTGGTCGCGATTATAGCATTGGAAATGTTGGCTTGCCCGGCTTTGGACAGGTTGTTGTCTGGGTCAAAGTAGAAATAGGGATTGATTTCAATGAAAGCCAGCTTGTTGTAGCGTTTTTCAATTTTGAAAACTTTTTGACTGCGGAACTGGCCCCGAAAATGGCCGCCTTCAACGACACCATCGGAAACATGAGAGAAATAGATGAATTCTTTACCGATCTGATCCTCGCGCACTTCCATCTGCAGGCTGCCAGTGACTTTGCTGCGGTAGATTTTAAACAGACCGTCGATAGGGTCGTAGTCTTTAACCGCCGCACTGATCAGTTTTTTCGTCTTTTTCTTTTTTTCCTTTTTTTCGTCTTTATCTTCGTCTTCTTCGTCTTTTTCTTTTTTGTCGTCTTTGTCTTTTTCTTCGTCTTTTTTCTCAGGTTCATCCTGTTTTTTCGCGACCGGAGGTTTTTTGGGCTCGTCGCCGTCCTGGAAGGCCAGTGCGCCAAATGACGCTGGCACTGCGAGCGCACAAAGCGCGGCGGCTGCTAGCAGTCTTGTCATTGTCTGTTGCAAAGTCATTGCCCACTTACTCCTTGGAAACCGTGATAGCCGCAATATAGGCGCGGCGATTGGCGGTATTTTCGCTGGTTAGTTACTTTCGTCAATAGCAACAGGGTTCCATTAAACACGTGGAACCCTCGGTCTGTCTCATTTTTCGGAAATATCGCTATTGCACGTTTCTTCGCGATCGATCGAAAACTGCTCGAAAGTCGCTGCATCCCCCTTGCGGCTCTTTCACTGTATAGGCGTCGACGATATTTTTAAATTCCAGTCGAGCCAGTATCTTTTCATATTCGTCTTTTGCTAAAGATGAAATTCGGGCTTCGGCTTTTGCGGTGAAATCTTCGATATCATCTGGGTCATACCGGCAATAGCGTGCGCCGCCAGCGATAATTGCGCTGTCACGCGCTAATGCCAGTAGCCTGTCTTCCTGGGCGCCGGCACTGGTGCCATATGCAGCTGCGCCTGTGAACGTTGTCGCAATTAAAAGCGTGTTTAGAAAGTGACGTGTCATAAATCTCATCCGTTTCGGTGACTTTAGCCAGATGCTAGCGTTGAAACAAGTCACGAACGTGTCAAAAACTGAAGCGTAGTGGCCCGCTGCCAGCGGTAATGTCTCCGCTTATGCGAACGCCTTTGACGGTTGCAAGCACTGTGTTGATCTGACCAGGTAAATCATCCAGCAGTATCGAGTTCATCAAGCCAAGTGATTGCGGCTGGTTGGGCCAGTCGGCTTCCAGATAGGCGATTAAAGTCTCGCCCTCCGCCTCGACACCCAAGAAAATCATTTCTACAACATTGTCATCAACCCTGACGGCAATGTTGCTGGCAAGATAGCTCTTTGTCGCAGCTTCCAGCTTGCCGAAATCGCCGTTCGTCAGAAAGCTCAATCTTTGATCCAACAACAGGGATAACTTTGTCTCTAGTTCATGTCTGTGAATTAGCATCACCAGTTCAACTGAGCCGTCTGCATCGTTCCACTCAAGCTGCGATAGAGAACGATAGTCTTCATGCGCGCGCACGAATGGCTGGGCCAGCGCAACAAACAACAGCCCGAATAGTGCCGCGAATACTAGATGGTTTGATTTACCTGTCATCGGCCCTGAACCTAGGGCAATCGGTTGGGGCCGACAAGTGATTTGCGCTGACGTCCATGAGGCGCAGCCAACCAAATCAAATTTATATCATCAAAATTAGAACGAAGGAATAATGCGGCTGGCCCGTAACAGGATTGACGCGCCGTTTGAAAGGCCCCGCCTCAAGCAAGCGCATCGAAGAAACACTGAAACAATGCCAACGTAACGCCAATGCTGCGCCAAGTTAGCGCCAATATTGCGACAGAAAAATACAGGATATGAAATGAAAAAAATACCCATAGCAATGACTTTAACATGCATACTTAGTGCCTCTCTCTTAGCGCAGGACGACGCGCGCCACGAGCCCCGTGAAAGAGCAAAAGAAGTTTTTCGGCAGCTTGATGTAAATAACGACCAAGTGGTGACCCACGATGAGTTGATGCTGGAAGCCCAGAAGAAATTCGTTGAGTTTGACCAAAATAATAACGGCGCCATTACCTTGGGCGAACTGCCTGAAAAAATGCCTTTATCGCCTCGGGCCGAGCGCCGTATTGCCCATATGAAAGACCGAGCTGATGCGCGGCAGCAGGCAGGCGCACAACGGCGCGGGCCGCGTATGCCGCCGGACGAGCGGGCGGAAAAGATGCGTTCGACTCGTATAAAATTTATGGCGAGAATGGATAAGAACGGTGATGAGCAGGTGAATTTGGAAGAGTTTGCAGCGCCGCTGGTCAATCGGTTCAAACGCGGTGACATAAACGGTGACGGTGAAGTGACAACCGCCGAGTTTGAGCAATCGCTGGAGCAGCGCAAGTACAAGCGCCGCGGTAAATTGGCGACAAAATATCGCCGGTAGGTGCACAGAAATTAACGAACGACTCTCCCTGAGTCCCTCATCTGGCCATCCTATGCTTGCCCTTTCTTGGGGCTGACGCTAGGGTGCGCCAGATTTTTTTTGTTTCTGGCCACCTAATTTGCTGCGGAGTCAGCAACTGGCTGCTGACCAGATAAGTAACTGTTGACCAACCAATTAGCTTTTAAAAAGGCACGCACCATGTTTACGGGCTCGATACCTGCATTGATTACTCCCTTCACCAAAAGCTTTGAGGTGGACGAGGAGCGTTTTCAAAAGTTTGTCGACTGGCAAATAGGCCAGGGGTCAAACGGCGTTGTTGCGGTGGGGACAACCGGCGAATCGCCCACGCTTAGCCATGAGGAACATCACAGGGTGATCGAACTTTGTGTTGAGGCGGCGGCGGGCAGGGTGCCGGTTATCGCTGGCACCGGTTCCAATAACACTGCGGAAGCGGTCGCACTTACCCAGTTTGCCGAAAAAGCCGGTGCTGATGCTGCGTTGGTGGTGACGCCCTATTATAACAAGCCAAGCCCAGAAGGCCTTTATCAGCACTACAAAGCCATTCATGATGCGTCCGGCGTGCCGATTATCATTTATAATATCCCTGGCCGCTCGGTGATTGATATGTCTGTTGAAACCATGGCGCGTTTGTTTGAGTTGCCGCGCATTATTGGTGTCAAAGACGCCACCGGTGATTTGGACCGCTGCGCCAGCCAGCGCGCCGCTATGGGCGCAGATTTTATCCAGCTTTCAGGCGAGGACGCCACCGCCGTTGGCTTTAATGCTATGGGTGGTGTTGGCTGCATATCCGTTACCGCTAATGTGGCTCCCAAACTATGTGCCGAAATGCAGCAAGCCTGCACAGACGGCGAGTATGATAAGGCGTTAAAAATAAATGATTTATTGTTGCCGTTGCACCGGGCCATGTTTATGGAACCCAGCCCGGCACCGTCGAAATATGCGGCAAGCCTGATAGGCATTTGCAATGAAAATGTACGCCTGCCGATTTTGCCGGTAACTGAAGGGGCGCGGTCAATCATTGCATCGGCCATTTATAACGCAGGGCTTGGTCCAAGCGGACTGTGATAAGCTGATGGCACCCAAGAAGAAAAAAAGCAGTGGCCCGCCGCCGCGGATTGCCGCTGATAACCGCAAAGCCCGGTATCTCTACTTCATTGAGGATGAGTTCGAGGCAGGCCTTATGCTGACCGGAACCGAAGTTAAGTCGCTGCGAGATGGTCAGGCCAATATCAAGGAGAGTTACGCTGAAGAAAAAGACGGCGAGCTGTGGCTGATCAATGCCTATATTCCCGAATTTTCCCACGGCAATCGGTTCAACCATCAACCTCGACGGCCTCGAAAGCTGTTGATGCACAAACGCGAGATCGCCCGGCTTGGTGGTGCAGTGCAAAAAGGTGGCATGTCGTTGGTGCCACTCAAAGTCTACTTTAATGATCAGGGCAGAGCCAAGGTTGAACTGGGTCTGGGTAAGGGTAAGAAGTTGCATGATAAGCGCGAAACTGCCAAACAGCGCGACTGGGACCGGCAAAAAGCTCGCCTGATGAAAGACCACGGTTAGTACGTGATCGGCAGCTAATATTCTTATCTAATTCATATATTTAATAGATTTTTAGAATGGCTGTCAGCGCTGCGATTATTGGTGCGCCGCTCTCTTTATCGCTTAAGGATAATTTGCTGTTAAGAATGACTTGCAAAAGCAAAAACTCGGTGTTAAACCCGGCTTAGTTTTTAATAGTAATTCTTAAGAGCAGTCATTTTATGTATAAGTTTTTGAAGTTTTCGGGAGCTGCAATTTCGGCCCTGATGGTTGGTGCCGCAGCGAACGCAACATCTAACGCCGCAGCGGAAAGCGCCGACATAGAAGAGATTATCGTCGAAGGTCGGTATCTTTCCCTCGATAAACTCAACGCGGTAAAAACGCCAACGCCGGTAATTGACGTTCCCCAGAGCCTGACCATCATCGGCAGCGAGCAAATCTCGCGTCAGGCTTTCACGAATATTAGTGATATCACCCGTTATTCCCCAGGTGTTTCCGCTAGTCAGGGCGAAGGACACCGGGACGCCATTATTATTCGCGGTATTCAGACAACGGCTGACTTCTATATCGACGGCGTTCGTGATGACGTTCAGTATTTCCGACCACTTTACAACCTCGAACGCATTGAAATATTGCGCGGTGCCAACGCGCTATTGTTTGGCCGTGGAGGAGGTGGTGGTATCGTAAACCGAGTTACCAAAAGCCCCGATCTCGACGGCGATTTTATTGGCTATTCTGCGGCGGTTGACACCTTCGGTGCTTACAGCATCAGCGGCGACCTGAATTACACAGTGGGTGATGATGCTGCAGTTCGCCTGAACGGTTTTTATGAGGACCTAAATAATCATCGCGACTTCTTCGGCGGTGAACGTTTCGCGTTTAACCCAACACTTACTTTCAAGCCGTCAGAAGACACTAACCTTCTGCTGTCCTATGAATATGTAAACGATGACCGTGTGGTTGACCGCGGCGTGCCGTCGCAAAATGTTGATGGTGGTCCCGATGTCCCGCTTGAGGGATTTGACAATACTTTCTTCGGTTCACCAGACCAAAACCTCACAACTTTAAAGGCCCATATTGTCAAGGCGCGTGTGGATCATGATTTTTCAGACAGCCTGCGCAGTAACTTCACTGCTCAATATGCTGATTACAACAAAGTGTATCAAAACCTTTTCCCGAGCGAGGAAGTCACCGTTGCAAACGGTGTGTTCTCCGAAGTTGAGCTTGATGGCTACCGCGATACAACCGGGCGCGAAAATCTGATCCTGCAAGCCAATCTTGTGGGAGAATTCGAGGCTGGTGGGCTTGGTCACACTGTTTTGTTCGGCGCTGAGTACGGCAATCAGGACACAGAGAACGAGCGATTTGACAATGTTTTTGCCGACAACGGCGATGACCAATTGTTCATTCCATTTTCTGATCCGCTCAATATTCCGGATTTCGCTTTCAGCAGCCCGGCGCGAGATCGCGCATCTGATGTTGAAACATTTTCCGTATATCTTCAGGACCAGATTGACCTTACTGAACAGCTCAAAGTTGTCGTTGGTGCCCGGTTCGACAGTTTTGATATCTCAGTGAATGATATTGCGAGCAGCAGCCAATTTGATCGCAAGGATGAAGAAGTTTCACCTCGTTTTGGCGTGATCTATAAGCCAGCCGAGAATGTTTCTTTCTATGGCAGCTATAGCGAGTCCTTCTTGCCGCGTTCAGGCGAACAGTTTCTGACATTGAATTTGGATTCGGAAAGCACGCGTCCACAGTCCTTTGAAAATAAGGAAATCGGCGCAAAATGGGATATTCGTTCAGATCTTAGTCTTACAGCCGCCATTTTCGAATTGGACCGCGAGAGCTTTACCTCTGTCGACCCGGAAGATGCCGGGCAGGTTATTGTTATTGAAGGATCAGAAACTAAGGGTTTTGAAGTTCAACTGGCGGGCAACCTGACGGATCAGTTGTTCCTGACAACAAGTTACACTTATCTGGACGGCGAAGTAGAGCGGGTTGATGGTTCCGGCAACAGCGGCAACCGAACGCGGCAAACGCCTGAAAACATGGTCTCTGCCTGGGGAAATTATCAGGTCAATGATCAGTTGGGTGTGGCGCTCGGTGTAACGCATCAAAGTTCATTCTTCGTGCGCGAAGACAATTCAGTTGAAGTGCCGAGTTATACACGCGTTGATGCTGCCGTCTATTATGAGCTGAATGACCAATTTCGCCTTCAGCTGAATGCGGAAAACCTGTTTGATACGGACTATTTCCCGGATGCACACAGCAACGACAACATCTCGGTAGGTAAACCGCTGAATGTCCGGTTTTCCGTGAGCGGTCGTTTCTAAGTACAGTTTTTCTGGGTTATAGAATGGAATAACAAGGGAGTTGCGGCTCCCTTGTCGTTTTTGATGCCTAATTTTGTTCCGGCGAAAAGGACGACAATTGCTGAAATACGCCAAGCCGATCAGCCATTTGCCAATGGCCTGACAGTTTTCCATTTTCAAAATAATATATGGTCAGGCCCGACATAGTTATCATTTTACCCGTCGGCTTGATCCCAGCAAGTTGACCCAAATGGCTGCCCTGCCACAGCCAGCTAATTGCAACGTTGTTATTTTCTTCAATCATTTCCCGAGTTGTAAAACATTGGTCTGGGAAGGGTGCCCTTGAAACACGCAAACGGTTCTTAAACGCATCAAGGTTAAGGGTTTTTCCGTGCCACGGGTCGCCGGGGTCATGATGAATTTTATACTGTGGTGCAACATAGTTTTCGACCATATCTTCGCGACCTTCGTTCCAGATATGTTTCATAAACAAAGACATTACCGCCTTGTTGTCCATATGTTGGTCTTCAGTTGTGGAAAGTGGTGAGCGCTTAACCATAATAGCTTCTCCTGTTCCGGATGTTCCCGCACTAGACAATCCAGAAGAAACTTTGGTTGACGAGTTCATAACAAAACAGGGTGGGGCGGCTTTTGGCGGGTAGGCGCACCTGAGCACCTATTGCCATCCTACGGCCAGTTGGTAACTACCGTCAATAAAATGCATAGTCTGCAAACCAAGGACGTGACCTAATATACTGCCGATTAGAAAGAGGTTTGTTAGCTTCCTGTAATCTCGAGGTCGGTTTCTTAACTCGAACTGGCAATCTCGTCTTTCACGCGCCTAAGGGCGCTCAGGAACATTTCCTCGGTCAGCACGCCGGTGTTCACATTATAGCGCGAGCAATGATAGCTATCCACCAGAGTCAGGCCGTTGGGCAGGTGGTGCACCGCTTCGTGACCAAACTTATATTCTGCCAGCCGTAGTCCAAAAGTGCGGATTGTGGTGTCGTGGGCGATTTTGCCCAGTGCTAACAACACTTTCAAATTAGGCAGACTGTTGATACGCGAAATCAGAAACGGGCGGCAATTGTTAATTTCTTCGCCGATGGGTTTGTTTTGTGGCGGTACACAGCGCACAGCATTGGTGATCATCACATCCTTGAGTGCAAAGCCGTCGTCTGGCCGCTTGTCGTAAGTACCGCTGGCCCAGTCCATTGTATGCAGGCATTTAAACAGCAGATCTCCGGCATAATCGCCGGTGAAGGGTCGGCCGGTTTGGTTGGCACCCTTCAGGCCTGGCGCGAGTCCGACCACCAGCATTTTGGCTCGCACGTCACCGAAACTGGGCACTGCGCCGTTGAAAAATGTAGGATGTTTGGCTTGGTTATCGCGGCGAAACTCAACGAGGCGGGGGCAAAGCGCGCAGTCCGCGGCAGGTTCAGGCGGAGCTGTCTTTTTAGGTGATTGTTTGGTGGGCATAGTGTTGGGGGCAATCTGTGGTTGGCGAAGAATGCCAGACAAAATCATGCTGTGCTCTTAGGGTCAAGCGTTCCTGTTTGTGGGGTGTGTCTATTTACATAACCCGCGAGTCAGATTGTTCTGCGCTTTCAGGCGTCAATATTTCCTCATGGTTTGACCCGTTGCTCGTCGGGCGGCCAAACAGATCGCGCAGGTTTTCCAAATCCATATATTGATCTGCCTGCCGGCGTAGCTCGTCAGCAATCATTGAAGGTTTGGTTCGGTTAGAACTGACAACCGTTACCCTAACACCCCGGCGCTGCACTGCTTCCAGAAGGCGCCTGAAGTCACCGTCGCCGGAAAATAGCACCACATGGTCAAGCTGGTCGGCGATATTGAGCATATCAACCGCAATTTCGATATCCATGTTGCCTTTGATTTTGCGTCTGCCGCTGTCGTCAGTAAATTCCTTCACCGGCTTGGTTACCAGTGTGAAGCCGTTGTAGTCCAGCCAGTCAACAAGTGGGCGAAGCGGGCTAAACTCATGGTCTTCCAGAAGGGCGGTGTAATAAAAGGCCCGGATCAACCGACTTTGCTTTGCGAAATGGTTGCGCAGGCTTTTATAGTCTATTTCCATATCCAGCGCACGGGCGGTGGCATGTAGATTGGAACCATCAATGAAAAGGGCCATGCGTTCTTCAGGATAAAAATGCATAAAAAGCCACTCCAAACCGTAGTTTGCCGTCAAAAACGGCGAAAACATCTAATAAAAATGAGATTGAGCCCATTAATGCGCCTATTTATCGGCTCTGTCCATTGGCTCAAGCAATTGTGAGAACCGTGTTATGACCGAAAAAAAACTTTGCTGGTTGGCGCTGGGTAGCAACCTTTCTTATGGTGATATGCAACCGATTGACGTTGTAAAAGCGGCTATTGTTGCGTTGAAAGATGCCGGTCTGAATGGGGTCAGAGTCTCGTTCTTCTACCGCACCGCACCGGTTCCAAAGTCAGATCAGCCTGATTTTATCAATTGCGTTGTTATTGGACACGTAAGCCACAGTGCATTGGAAATGCTGGAGATTTGCCAATCAATTGAAATATCGTTTGAACGAGACCGCGCAGTCCGGTGGGGTGCCAGAACCCTCGATATAGACATTTTAAATTATGATGGCCAAGTTTACCCTTCGCTTGACGAATGGCATGTTCTTGCCAGCAACGTCAGTCCTGACACTGAAATGCCTAAACTGGTACTGCCGCACCCCTACATGCATGCGCGGGCATTTGTGCTCAAACCTTTGAGTGATGTAGTACCGCTGTTGCGGCACCCGGTGTACAATAGAACCGTTGATGACCTCTATTCTGATTTACCCGATGAGGACCGCGCCGGAGTTATCCCGGTAGAAGTGAAATAAAGGCGATTCCGCCCTTTACAGCGCTTCAAGCTATTACTATAAGCATCTGCTTGATCGAAGAGGGCCGTGTTGGCCCCGGATTTGTTATGTGGAGATAAAGCATGGCTCGCGTTACCGTTGAGGACTGTGTTGATAAAGTTACCAATCGGTTTGACCTTGTTCTTGTTGCAGCACAGCGTGCGCGCCAGATTTCAGCTGGTGCACCGCTTGAAGTAGAGCGCGACAATGACAAAAACGCTGTTGTTTCGTTGCGTGAGATCGCAGAGGAAAAAGTTTCCAAGGAAGACCTGACGGAATCGGTTATCCATTCCATGCGCAAAATTGTCGAATCAGACGAGCCTGAAGAAGTTGATATGTCAATTCTGATGGCCGGTATGGACAAGCAGGAAGAAGCACCTGCTGCCGTTGCGCCGGCTGAGGCCACCGCCGAAGAGGCTGCGCCGGAAGTTAAAGCAGAAACTGAATAATAACTACTGCACATAGTATAGTGCAGGTATAAAAGACCCGGTCAGTTGGCCGGGTTTTTTATTGCCTGAATGCCACTCGCTTCAGTTCTTACCCAACATCCTGGGTGTTATTCAATATCGATGATGATTTTGCCGCGTGCGCGCCATGTTTGACTGCGTTCAAGTGCCTGCTCAGTGTTCTTCAGGCCATAGCGGCTGTCAATCACGCTGCGCAGTGTACCGGACAGGATCATCTGCGCCATGGCTGCAAGATCCTCCGGTAGGGGTTTGACCAGAACCAAAAGATCGGAAGAGCGGCGTGGAGGGAAGGGGGGGGGGGAGGGGGGGGGGGGGGGGGGGGGGGGGGGGGGGGGGGGGG
>JAALKD010000103.1 GCA_011088215.1 Sphingomonadales bacterium
TCCACTTTAGCCTTCACGCTTTCCTTACACGACGCGCTTCCGATCTCCATTACCCGCTGTATTCATTGCATGCGCTGCGTGCGTTTTTCTGAAGAAGTAGCTGGTGTTCCAGACATGGGTGCGCTGTACCGCGGCGAAAACATGCAGATCACTACCTACCTTGAAAAGACATTGGACAGTGAAATGTCCGGCAATGTGGTGGATCTTTGCCCAGTTGGAGCATTGACGTCCAAACCATACGCCTTCACAGCTCGTAGTTGGGAGCTGAAACACACTCAGAGCGTCGATGTGATGGACGCTGTTGGGTCCAATATCCGTGTGGATACGCGCGGTGCTGCCGTTATGCGATTTCTGCCGCGGCTCCATGAAGAGATTAACGAAGAATGGATTAGCGACAAAACGCGCTATGCATATGACGGCCTGAAGGCACGAAGGCTGGATGCTGCTTATGTTCGCAAGGGTAAAAAATTGGTTGAAGCCAACTGGGGCGAGGCATTTGCCGCCGTCAAAAAGGCTTTAAAGGGTGTTAAGGGCAACGAGATCGCTGCAATCGCCGGTGATCTGGCCGATATGGAATCAATGGCCGCACTCAAGGATCTGATGGACACCTTGGGCAGCGACCGGGTAGAATGTCGCCAAGACGGCTCACACGTGGAAAGCGGGCCCCGTGCCGGATACATCATGAACAGCGGCATCGCTGGTGTTGAAGATGCTGATTATCTTCTGATGGTTGGTGCGGATCCTCGGCTTGAAGCGCCTATTTTGAATACACGAATTCGTAAGGCTGTGCGCCATTTCGGCTTAAAAGTTGGAACAATTGGTTCCAGCGCAGACCTGACCTACAAAGTTGATGAGTACGGCGATGACGCTAGCTTGCTCGACAGCATTCTCGGCGGCAAACATGAAGCGGCTAAAGCACTGAAGGCCGCAAAAAAACCAATGATCATGGTCGGGCAGGCCGCGCTCGCTCGCGCTGACGGTGCCGCAATATTGAAAGCAGCGCGCGATATTGCCGATAAATATTGTGTTTCCGAAAACTGGAACGGTTTCAGCATGCTTCACAATGCTGCAGGCCGCGTAGGCGGACTTGACCTAGGCCTGACCACGGACGGCGGCGTAACCAGCATTCTTTCCGATGCAAGTGACGGCAAGGTAAAGCTAGTGTTCCTGCTGGGTGTAGACGAAATCGATACTTCAGCGCTGAAAGACACTACTGTGGTTTACATAGGTACGCACGGCGATGAGGGCGTGAAAAACGCAGATATCATTTTGCCCGCAGCTGCATACACTGAAAAATTAAGTACATACGCCAACACTGAAGGCCGGTTCCAGCGTACTGAAAAAGCAACTTTTGCACCTGGCGCTGCACGAGAAGACTGGACCATTTTCAGGGCTTTGTCGGATGTGCTCGGCAACACGTTGCCCTATGACAACATCGGTGCTCTTCGCACGCGGATAGCCAAAGATGTACCTGGATTCGAACAAATTGATGTGCTGCAAGCCTCAGAGTGGGGTGACTTCGGCACCAAAGGCAAAATCACCAAGGGCGCCATTGCGCCAGCGATTGAGAATTTTTATCACACCAATCCGATCGTGCGGGCCAGTCAGATAATGGCTGATTGCAATGAAGCACGTAACGGGCTGGTTGAGGAGGCGACGGGTACCGATGGTTGAGGCGCTTTATAATTTATTCGGTGTAGAGGGTGATTTCCTCTATCTGCTGGCAATTGTGGCAGCGGTTCTGGCTGTGGTGTTGCCGTTGCTGATCGCGGTTGCCTTCACGGTTTATTTCGACCGCAAGATCTGGGCGGCGGTGCAAATGCGGCGCGGACCCAATGTGGTTGGACCCTTTGGTCTGTTGCAATCCTTCGCGGACGGTCTTAAACTGTTTCTTAAAGAAACCATCATACCGGCCGGTGCCAACAAGGTTATTTTCCTTATAGCCCCCATGATAACCTTCACGTTGGCGCTAATATCCTGGGCGGTTATTCCCTTCGACGAGGGCATGGCCATTGCGGACCTTAATGTGGGTATTCTGTATATTCTCGCGATCTCGTCGCTCGGTGTATACGGCATTATTATGTCTGGCTGGGCTTCCAATAGCCGCTATGCCTTCTTGGGTGCGCTGCGATCAGCAGCCCAAATGGTGTCTTACGAAGTTTCAATCGGATTTGTACTTGTATGCGTTCTGATTGCAGCAGGCTCTTTGAACCTGTCAGATATCGTCGATGCGCAGGCAGGATCGGTGCTGAATTGGTATTTCATCCCGTTTTTCCCGATCTACATCATCTTTTTCATCTCGGCTTTGGCGGAAACCAACCGCCCACCTTTTGACCTGCCTGAGGCAGAAGCAGAACTGGTTGCTGGCTATCAGGTTGAATATAGCTCGATGGCCTTTGCGCTGTTTTTCCTTGGTGAATATGCCAATATTCTGCTGATGTCGGCAGTAATGGCGATTCTCTTCTTCGGTGGCTGGCATTCACCGTTTCCGTTCCTGGACTTCATCCCGGGTTTCATTTGGCTGTTTATCAAAATTGCGTTCGGTTTTTGGCTGTTTGCCATGGTGAAGGCATTTGTGCCCCGTTACCGCTATGACCAGTTAATGCGCTTGGGCTGGAAGGTATTCCTGCCGCTATCGCTGTTCTTTGTGGTCTTTTACGCGGCCATTTATGTTTATGGCGGCTTTTTGCCGACAAATAGTTAGGAAGGGCTTGAAATTATGACCGCAGTTTTTCGCGCATTCAGCAGCCTGTTGTTACTGGAGTTTTTGGCGGCCTTTTGGCTGTCGATCAAGTATTTCTTCCGCCCGAAGGCAACTATCAACTATCCGTTTGAAAAAGGCCCCTTAAGTCCACGTTTCCGCGGCGAACATGCCCTTCGTCGGTATCCCAACGGCGAAGAACGCTGTATTGCCTGTAAGCTGTGCGAAGCCATTTGCCCGGCACAGGCTATCACTATTGAAGCGGAACCGCGCGAAGATGGCTCACGCCGTACCACACGATATGACATTGATATGGTCAAATGCATTTACTGTGGTTTTTGTCAGGAAGCATGCCCGGTCGATGCAATCGTCGAGGGGCCGAATTTCGAATTCGCCACCGAGACACGAGAAGAACTTCTGTATAACAAAGACAAGCTGCTTGCTAACGGCGAGCGCTGGGAACGCGAAATTGCGGTTAACCTGGCCGCTGACGCGCCGTATCGGTAAGGAATAGAGAGATCATGGAACTAACTTTAACCGATATCATCTTTTACCTGTTTGCGGCCACCACGCTGGCTTCGGGCATGCTGGTTATATCTGCTCGCAACCCTGTACACAGCGTGTTGTGGCTTATTTTGGCCTTTTTCTCAGCTGCCGGCCTGTTCGTTTTGATGGGCGCCGAGTTCCTCGCCATGCTCTTGGTTGTAGTTTACGTGGGTGCTGTAGCGGTATTGTTCCTGTTTGTGGTGATGATGCTTGATATCAATTTCACCGAGCTGCGACAGGGTATGATGCAACACATGCCGCTGGGTGTGCTTATCGGTCTTATTCTGCTAGTCGAGTTGGCAACGTTGGCCTTTGCTTGGAACTTTGGTGACGATGTGGCCAAAAATGCCGCGTCGCCTACGCCGGTGGACGCGACTGTGACCAATACTGAAGCGCTGGGTGCGTTACTGTATACCGACTATATTTTCATCTTCCAAACTGCAGGTCTTATTTTGCTTGTTGCCATGATCGGGGCGATTGTTTTGACACATCGTGATCGCACAGGCGTTCGTCGCCAGAACATCGGAGCACAAGTAAGACGCAAACCGGATGATGCTTTCGATCTTGTAGATGTTGAAACCGGCCAGGGTGTTACCTTGCCGCCGAAGAAAGGCTAGGGGACAGCCATGAGCGTTGGACTTGGGCATTATTTAACTGTTGCAGCCATTCTGTTTGTGTTTGGCGTGTTTGGTATTTTCCTGAACCGGAAAAATGTCATCATCATTCTGATGTCGGTAGAGCTTATGCTGCTGGCCGTTAACATCAACCTGGTGGCTTTCTCAACTTTCCAGGGTGATATGGCAGGGCAGGTACTTGCCAGGTTTGTACTGACAGTTGCAGCCGCTGAAGCCGCCATTGGCCTTGCCATCCTAGTTGTCTACTTCCGGAGCCGCGGCTCAATCGCGGTTGAAGACATCAATCAGATGAAGGGGTAGGGTTGATGGAATTCCTCGCAAAACTCATTGTATTTCTACCGCTTGTCGGGTTTTTGATCGCCGGACTAGCCGGACGTCAGATCGGCGACAAAGCCAGTATGATTGTCACTTCCGGTTTGGTATCCATCGCAGGCCTAGCCTCATGGTTTGTGTTCGGTGAAGTGGCTCTCCTTGGCAATGTTGCACCTACAATCCATGTTCTAAATTGGGTTGATTCTGGTACTCTGTCATTCGATTGGGCATTCAAAATCGACACGTTAACTGCGGTTATGTTGGTTGTGGTTAACACCGTGTCTGCTTTGGTGCATTGGTATTCCATGGGTTACATGGAAGACGACCCGCACAAACCGCGGTTCTTTGCCTATCTCTCACTGTTTACCTTTGCCATGCTGATGCTGGTGACCTCTGACAATCTGGTTCAAATGTTCTTTGGCTGGGAAGGTGTTGGCCTTGCCTCTTACCTTTTGATTGGCTTCTGGTACAAAAAACCGAGCGCAAACGCCGCAGCGATTAAAGCATTTGTGGTTAACCGCGTTGGTGACTTTGGTTTCGCTCTCGGCATCTATGCGGTGTTCTTGCTGGTTGGTTCAGTAGAAATCGATGTGATCTTTGCCCGCATCGGCGATTATGAAACTGCAACTCTCTCATTTCTCGGTCATGAGTATCATGCCATTACAGTGATCGCGCTGCTGCTATTCGTCGGTGCTATGGGCAAATCAGCGCAGCTGGGGCTGCATACCTGGCTGCCAGACGCGATGGAAGGTCCGACACCGGTGTCTGCGCTCATTCATGCTGCAACAATGGTAACGGCGGGTGTGTTCCTGGTGGCGCGCTTCAGTCCGGTCTTTGAGTTGTCACCCGTTGCTTTGATGGTTGTAACCTACGTTGGTGCCGCGACAGCGTTGTTTGCGGCCAGTGTGGCGCTTGTTCAAAACGATATTAAGCGGGTTATTGCTTATTCAACCTGTTCGCAGTTGGGATATATGTTCGTGGCACTGGGTGTTTCTGCATACGGCGGTGCCATATTCCACTTATTTACCCATGCTTTCTTTAAGGCTTTGCTGTTCCTTGGCGCGGGCTCGGTAATTCATGCCATGCACCATGAACAAGACATGCGAAAAATGGGCGGCATCAAGAACAAAATTCCACTAACCTATATTGTCATGATTATTGGTACGCTTGCTATCACCGGCATGCCTGGGCTCTCTGGATATTTCTCTAAAGATTTGATCATCGAAGCCGCCTACGCGGCCACCACACCCGGCGCTGAGTTTGCCTTTGTCATGGTGATCACGGCTGCATTGATGACCAGTTTTTACAGCTGGCGACTAATTTTCATGACCTTCCACGGTCAAACTCGTGCAGATAATGATACTTTTGATCACGCTCACGAAGGACCGTGGACCATCAAACTACCGCTATTACTGCTGGCAGTAGGCGCTGTCTTCGCGGGATGGTTCTACAAAGGTTCCTTTATCGGCGATGTGCGCTTCACCTTCTGGAATGGCTCGCTGGCAACCTCTGCAGGCGATATAATGGATCAGGCACACCATGTGCCAGCCGCAGTTATTTGGTCGCCGTTTGTGGCCATGGTGCTGGGCTTCGCGCTTGCCTATTATTTTTACATGCGCGGCAGCGATATTGCCAAACGCACCGCAGAAACCTGGGATGGCTTGTATGCCTTCCTTTTAAACAAATGGTATTTCGACGAGCTGTACAACTTAATATTTGTGCGGCCTGCCTTCTGGTTGGGGCGCGTGTTCTGGAAACGGGGCGACGAAGACACCATCGATGGCTTTGGTCCAAACGGTGTATCAGGATTAGTGGCCGGCGTAGCTGCGAGGGTTCGCAAACTGCAAACCGGATATGTTTATCATTATGCCTTCGCGATGATTATCGGGTTGGCGATTGCTGTGACCTGGTTCATGGCCCAAAGCGGCGCACATTAGGGCAGGGAATAGACTATGTTTTTTGGTGAAAATTACCTTTTATCCCTGATGATGTTGGCGCCGGTTATCGGCTCCGCGATCATCCTGTTTATCCGGCATAAAGACGCGGAAATTGAAAACCGCAATGTCCGTTCGGTCGCTCTGTTTACAACCCTTATCACCTTCTTCATGGGGCTTGATTTGTGGGCAGGGTTTGATAATTCAACTGCAGAGTTTCAATTCGTCGAGAAATTCCAATGGTTTGGGGACATCAGCTATTACTTGGGTGTAGACGGAATTTCCGTTCTCTTTGTACTTTTGACAGCCTTTTTGATGCCAATAGTGATTTTGGCGAGCTGGGAATCCATCGGTAAACGCGTCAAGGAATATATGATTGCTTTCCTCGTATTGGAAGCCTTGATGATCGGTGTATTTACCGCACTGGATATATTCCTGTTTTACGTCTTCTTCGAAGGCGGCTTGATACCGATGTATTTGTTGATCGGTGTGTGGGGCGGGGTCAACCGCATATATGCTAGCTTTAAGTTTTTCCTATACACACTGCTTGGCTCAGTACTAATGCTGGTTGCAGTTCTGTATATGTACTTCCAATCAGGCACCACCGATATACCTGCATTGATGATGTATGACTTCGACGTGGACGTTCAGTCGTGGCTGTGGTTGGCATTTTTTGCCTCTTTTGCAGTCAAGATGCCCATGTGGCCGGTTCACACCTGGTTGCCAGACGCCCACGTGCAGGCGCCGACTGGCGGCTCGGTCATACTGGCGGGCGTGCTTTTGAAAATGGGCGGTTACGGCTTCCTGCGTTTCAGTCTGCCCATGCTGCCGGAAGCAAGTGTCGAGTTTTCATGGCTGATATTCACTTTGTCGATTATTGCAATCATCTACACCTCGTTGGTGGCGCTGGTGCAAGAGGATATCAAGAAATTGATCGCCTATTCCTCTGTTGCGCACATGGGCTTTGTCACCATCGGTATCTTCCTCTTTAACACTAACGGAATCGAAGGTGCCATTTTTACTATGCTTAGCCACGGTGTTGTCTCTGGCGCCTTGTTCCTGTGTGTTGGTGTTATTTACGATCGATTGCACACTCGGGAAATCAGCCGTTACGGTGGGCTCGCGGTTAACATGAAAATTTATGCAGTCACTTTCGTGCTATTCTCATTGGCGTCTGTAGGATTGCCGGGCACCAGTGGATTTGTCGGCGAATTCCTCGTGCTTAATGGCAGTTTTGCCTATAGCAGTTGGATTACCTTTCTGGCCGCAACCGGGGTTATTCTTGGCGCTGCTTACATGCTGTATCTGGTTCGCAGGTTGATTTTTGGCGAATTAGATAAAGACGATGTGAGGGCGATGCCAGACCTGTCATTGCGGGAAAAACTGATTTTTGCCCCCTTGGTGGCCGTGGTGCTGTGGATGGGGATATACCCCAATAGCTTTCTCGACCCGATGCACGTCAGTGTACAGGCGCTGCTCGAAACCCATTTCCCCGTTGAAACAACCCATGCTGCAACGATCGACACGTCGTCTGCAGTTGTTGGCCGTTAAGGAGCTTACCGATGAACGGTGAAATTCCCGCTTTATTACCCGCATTGCCAGAGATAATTTTGGCTATTGGGGCGATGATATTGCTGATGCTGGGTGTGTTTCGCGGCAATGGTAGCTTCACGCAGGTTACCAACTTGTCGGTTTTGCTGTTGGTGATCTGTGCGGCAGTGATGATTAGCGAAGTTGGTGGAGAAAGACAGGTTACCTTCAACAACATGTTTGTAACCGATGCCTTTGCAGTGTTTGCCAAGGTACTCGTTTATATGGGCAGTGCGATTGCACTGCTGATTTCCGGTAAATTCCTAGCAGAGCATAAGATAGACAAATTCGAATATCCGATTTTGGTACTGTTTGCGACGCTTGGTATGTTGATCATGGTGTCTGCCAACAATCTGATGAGCCTCTATGTAGGGCTAGAGTTACAGAGCCTGTCACTTTATGTACTCGCGGCCATGAACCGTGACCGTCTTCGTTCCACCGAAGCTGGACTGAAATATTTCGTCCTCGGAGCGCTTTCTTCCGGCATGCTGCTTTACGGTATCTCATTGATATATGGCTTCTCGGGCACCACCGAGTTTGATGTACTGGCGACCAGTCTACAGGGTGAAGGTACGCCTGAAATTGGCATTGTTATCGGTTTGGTGTTTTTGCTTGCGGGCCTCGCATTCAAGGTTTCTGCCGTCCCGTTTCACATGTGGACCCCAGATGTGTATGAAGGCTCGCCCACACCTGTAACCGCCTTTTTTGCAGCGGCGCCTAAAGTAGCCGCGATGGCACTGTTGGTGCGTGCCATGATCAATGGTTTCCCGGCGCTAATCGAAGAATGGCAACAGGTTATTATCTTTGTATCGATTGCATCGATGCTGGTTGGAGCATTTGTTGCCCTGGTGCAAACCAATATCAAACGACTGATGGCATACAGCTCCATCGGCCATGTCGGCTATGCCCTTGTTGGTCTCGCTACCGGCACGCAGGCAGGCATTGAAGCGCTATTGATTTATCTGGCCATATACCTGACCATGACCCTCGGTGCTTTTGCCGCCATTTTGTCCATGCGGCGCAGTGACGGAATGGTTGAAACAGTCGATGACCTCGCAGGACTTTCAGAGACCAACCTGCCTATGGCTGTCGCCATCGCTATCTTCATGTTCTCACTCGCTGGCATTCCGTTGCTTGCGGGATTCTTCGGCAAATGGTTTATTTTCCTCGCCGCTGTTGAAGCTGGGCTGGTACCGCTGGCGATAATTGGGTTCTTAGCCAGCGTTGTAGCTTGCTTCTATTACCTAAGAATTATCAAGGTTATGTTCTTTGACGAACCGTCTGGAGCCTTTGACGGAGAGCATGGACGTTCAGTTTCACTGGTGGTTGGTACTGCAGCCGTTCTCAACTCGCCGGTTAGCTTTTTGTTGATTTCCTCTCTTGCCGGGGCAGCCGCATGGGCTGCAAACTCACTGCTATTTCAGTGAGGCAAGGGCCAGCGTCAGACTGGGGATTGTTGGCGCCTAATGGTACCGATGTTGAGTTTCACGAAATATGTGAGAGCACAAATAACCTAGCCAGCGCAGCGGTGACTACTGGTAAGCAAGCACCTGTTTGGTTCGTAGCGGGCGAGCAATCAGCGGGCAGGGGCCGCAGAAGCCGCCCTTGGACCTCAAAATCCGGAAATCTTTATTGTTCTTATTTGTTTAGACCAAGCCTCAAAATTTCAGACCTGGCAACATTACCGTTTCTGGTGTCACTGGCGGTGCGAGACACTTTTATCGGCTTGGGTTGCCAAGACGGGGCAGTGCAATGCAAATGGCCCAACGACGTTCTGATCTCTGAGAAAAAAGCCAGCGGCATATTGATTGAAAGCAGCGCCGGCCCTGGCCTTGATACTGACTTTATCGTCGTAGGAATCGGTTTGAATTTAATTCATTACCCTGCGGATGCACAGTTTTCGGCGACATCAGTGCGTGCGGAAACAAACCACACGGTCGACGTGGCAACTGCCTTCAAAATATTGTCGCACACCTTAGGGCAACGCATACAGGCCTGGCAGCCGAGAGACACCGGCGGTCTCATGGAAGAATGGCGTGCTTGTTCCTGGGGTATGGGCAGGCGGCGTGAGATACATGCTGGCGGTGAAACTTTTCACGCAACCTTGATTAGCGTCGAGGACGACGGAGGCTTACGTCTTCGTATGGATAATGGTATTGAGAAGCAGCTATATGCTGGCGACGTGTTTGCGCCGCCAATTAACGGATAGCGTGAGAAAACTGGAGTAAGCAGCAATGTTATTGGCAATTGACGCAGGCAATACAAACACTGTGTTCGCCCTGATAGACGGCGGCGAGATAGTCCAGCAATGGCGACTGTCCACTGACGACCAGCGGACAATTGATGAATACACCGTGTGGATCAGCCAGTTGATGATGCTCAATGACCGCACAGAATCTGACATTACCGGCGCCATAATCGCCAGTGTAGTACCACAGGTTGTTTGGCCACTGTCCAAGTTATGCACCACTTATTTCAGATGTACGCCGATGATTGTAGGCACCCCAGAGGTGAACCTTGGCATCGGCGTTCGCGTTAACAATCCGCATGAAGTGGGGGCTGACCGCCTTGTAAATGCGGTTGCGGCAGACCATATTTACGGCGGGCCGCTGGTTGTGGTCGATTTCGGGACAGCAACAACGTTTGACGTTGTCGGAGACGACGGCGCGTATCTCGGCGGCCTTATTTGCCCCGGCATCAACCTTTCTCTGTCTGCGCTGCACCAGGCGGCCGCGAAACTACCGCGCATAGCCGTTACAGCACCAAACTCTAAACACATCACCGGTAAAACAACGCAGGAAGCTATGCAGTTTGGTATTTTTTGGGGTTATGTAAGCATGATTGAGGGATTGGTACAGCGTTTGAAGGCCGAGCATAGTCCCTCACTTAAGGTTCTCGCAACTGGAGGACTGGCTGCAATTTTCGCTAACAGGACCGACGCTATAGATCGCGAGAGGGTTGTGTAGGGGAAGAGCCACGGCG
>JAALKD010000104.1 GCA_011088215.1 Sphingomonadales bacterium
CGGTGCGCCTGTCGGGTCTGGAGGGTGCAGAGCTGCGGCGCTGGATCAGGGGCAAGGAATCCGGTGGCAGCACCCGCGCGCGCGGGCTGAAATCCCGGCTTGATGAGCTGGTCGCTGATGATTTGCAATGCAAAGCCTTGCTGGACGATGTGTTGGAAGCAGCGCGTATTTTGCCGTCTGACAACTGGCTTGGGCGGGTAACCGGCGCGGCGGCCATGAGCCGCTTTGAAAGTTTTTTGATGCTGAGCCGGTCGCAAGTGTTGGCGCGCACCAATGCAAATGGTCCGCACGGTCTGGAAGCCCCTATCACGGAACCCATTGATGGGCTCGCGCCGGCTGCGCATAGCCTTGCTGAAGCTCTTGTGAATCTGGCAAAACCCATGGGGGCGCTGGCGTCTGCGTTGGCGCAGAAGCTGGATGAAGAATCGGAAACCCTGGATAGCACGTCGCGTGGTCGGCTGGAAGCGTCCGCCCGATCGCTGCGGTTACGGGCAGACACGGTCGGGCTTTGGGCCAGCATGAGCGAGACGTTTGGCAGCCGCCCATCCGAAGAGTTTGTTGATTGGCTTGAGGTTGACCGCATTGATGGCCGTGAGCGCGACGTTGCTTATTGTCGTCATTTTGTTGATCCAACCAAACCCTTCGCCGATGTTGTACTGGCTGGCAGTCACGGCGTTATTATTACATCCGCGACCCTGCGTGATAAAGCTGGCCTCGTCGATGATTGGTCTACCGCTGATATGCGCACTGGCGCGCAGCACCTGACCGTGCCGCCCCGGCGATTAAATGTGGCCTCGCCGTTTGATTACGGCGCGCAAACCAAAGTTCTCATTGTTGGGGATGTTAACAAAGCCGATCCTTTGCAGGTGGGGGCGGCTTACCGAGATCTGTTCCGGGCCTCTGGCGGCGGCGCGCTTGGGCTGTTTACCGCCATAAGCCGGCTGCGCGCGGCGTACCACCATATGGCGGCTGACCTGGAGCAGGAGGGCCTGCCGCTTTACGGCCAGCATATTGACCCGGTGGACACAGCGACGCTGGTTGATATTTTTCGCGACGAGGAAAATGCCTGCTTACTGGGCACTGACGCGGTGCGCGACGGAGTTGATGTGCCGGGCAACAGCTTGCGCATGATAGTGTTTGACCGGGTGCCGTGGCCCAGACCCACTTTGTTGCACCGCGCGCGAAGGGCGGCCTTTGGTGGACGTATGTATGATGAAATGCTGACCAGACTGAAGCTTTCGCAGGCATACGGCCGGCTGGTGCGCCGTGCGACAGACCGCGGTCTGTTCATAATGCTTGATGGTCAAACCCCAACCCGGCTTCTTGATGCCTTTCCAGAAGATGTGACCGTGCAACGGTTAGGCCTCGCAGAGGCGATTGAGATAGCAAAGCAGTTTTACAACCATGACTGAGCCTTCACCCGACCCTGTTAGCATAGATGCCAATCCATGGTCACTGGACCTAGTGGTTGTTGGCTTTACCGGTGAGCTGCGGGCGCTTAAGCTTCAGGCCCGGTCGCTTAGGCTTTATGTAAGCGAAGGAACATTTAGTCGCATTATTGTTGTTGTAAATGACAATGCCTATTCGGCTTTTAGGGCTTATTTCGAAACTGAGATTTTACCAGAATACGGTGCACATGCCGAGTGTATTGAACTGGTGGACTATCGAGACCTAACTGGCAAACCGACCGCGAAAACAGGGTGGCGTTCCCAGCAGGCGTTGAAACTGCTTGTTGTTGGTGCGGTCGCGCCCCAATATCTGTTACTGGACAGCAAGAACCACTTCATAAGGCCAGTTGACCAGAGCAGTTTCATCGCGGTCGATGGCCGATTGCGCACTCATATGTATCGGGTGATCACAGGGTTTGAGGCATACTTTGAAGCCGCTTGCAGTTATTTTGGTGTGCCGCACCCTGAAGCCCGGCCAACTATCATGCCAACTGCGACACCTTTTATGATGGTAAGCAAGCATGCTTCCGCTTTGTTGGAACTGGTCGAATCCCGCGAGGCCACGTCTTTTTTTACCTTTTTTGTGGAAAGCCGGCGGTTCACGGAGTTTTACTTCTACTACGCTTATCTTTGTTCTGTTCCCGGTGCGTTCGATCAGGCTTACAGCCTGTCAAACAAGCCAAATGTGACCTTTTTCGCCAGCGCAGCCGAGAATCACCAAAAGTTGGTTGAAAGCAGCAAAGTGTTGGACGATCCGAACATTTATCTGCTCGGCGTCCATCGGCATATTTTAGAAGTTGGCCAACCCGAAAACCTGGCGGCTATCAGCAAATTATGGCATCGGTTTGAATTGGTTTCCGATGACAGAGAGACCGAGTATTTTCTGGGTTTTGATGTGCCGGCAAAGCGGAAGAAATTTATCTTCTTTTGACTTGCGGCGGTATTTTTCTTGAGATCAATCACAGTTCAATTTAGCGTGCATGCAACAGGAGTTTTTTATGTCGACAATCAGCCCAGAAACCGCCCTCATTTATGTTATGGTTACCGTGTCAGCATCTGACGATGAAATGACCGACACTGAACTGACGCGTATGACCGGGATTGTTGGCTATTTGCCGGCGTTTAGGGCGTATAATGTGGAGCGTCTTCACACCGACACCCAGACATGTATCCAACTCTTGCAAAGTGAAGAAGGGCTTGATGCTGTTTTGGGTTTAATCGAAGAAGCGGTTCCTGAAACTCACTATGATCTTGTTTATGCGCTGGCCTGCGAAGTTGCGGCGTCTGACAGCAACCTAACCCAGGAAGAGCTTCGGTTGCTGGAAATGATCAGGCACTATCTTGATGTGGACCGTTTGACTGCCGCCGCGATTGAACGCGGCATTGCGGCGCGCCAGAAAATGTTTGCCTGATAAGCCGGTTTAACCAATATTGCCGGTTAGCGTTTTTCTATAAATTCTACGTCTATCGTGATGTCGACCCTATCGCCGACAAAGGGTAGCCAATTTTTCAATCCAAAATCAGACCGTTGAACTGTCGTGGTGGCAGAAAACCCAACTGTACGGTCGCGGGTCAGCGGGTTGGTGCCGCTGCCGATAAAATGTGCCTCAAGTATAACCGGTTTGGCGACGCCGCGGATTGTTAAGACACCGGAAATGGTCGCAGCTTTGTCGGAGGTCTGGTCGACGGATGTTGATGTAAACTGAATGACGGGGTTGTCTTTACTTGCAAACATGTCGTCTGCCAACAACAGCTCGTCCAGCTCGCTGACACCGGTGTGGATGCCTTCAGTCCTTATATCAATTGTTACACTGCTGTTTTCCGGGTTTTCACTGTTCAGATCCAGCGAGCCAGACAGGGTATCAAAGCGTCCCCGGAAGGTGGAAAAACCGAAATGAGAAACAGCAAACAAAACCGAAGCATGGTCTGGATCTAACTGATAGGTCCCAGCTCGTGCTTTGGCGGCATTTTCGTTGAGCGGGTAGACAACCGACACAACCGACGCACAGGCCGAAAGCATTAAGGCTGCGGCAACTACAACTATGTGAGTGAAAGGTCGATTGTTCATCATGGCGCGCTCCGTTCAGCGACAATATGCAGTGATACGGCCACATTAAGACCAACCCATTTGCCTTCTGACCAGGGCCCCGACCCAATACCAAAATCTGCGCGGTTTAGGTTGATTTTTGATCTCATCTCAGCACGGTCACCATCGATTTTTAAGTGGATCGGCAGTGTGACGGTTTTTTCAACACCTCGCAGCGTTAGCGCTCCTGTAACATTGTAGCGGTTATCACCATTGTGCTGAAATTCCTTTGCTTCAAAGATTGCGCGCGGGAAAGAGCTGATAAAAAACCAGTCTTCTTGCGGTAGGGCTGTATCGCGCTGGGTATCGTCGGTGAAGGCGGAAGCCAAGTCGACTTCGGCCTTTACAAATGCATTGCTCGGATCAGCCGGATCAAATGAGATGTCGGCGCTAAAGCGATTGAATTTTCCAGAAAAAGCGATGTCGGTCTGGGTGCCGCTAAATTCAATTGAACTTTCGGCTGCAACAAGCTGCCAATCGGTGGCGATTGCTGTTGGTGTCAAAAATATCCAGAAAAAGATCAAAAAACAGGCGGTTTGATTCAGTTTTGTCATGATTTGGTCCTGATTTTTGATCGACTGGGCATCATTTTGACCAATGTGGTGTCCCTCAGGATGAAATGGTGCCGTAGTGCAGCAGCAATGTGACCCAAAACTAACGCTGCAGTACCGTATGCCAGTATCTTGTGAAGCAGTTTGAGCAAACTCTCTGCAGATTGCTTGTCAGACAAATTGCTAAAATACGCAAGATGCGGCCAGTGAATTTCATCGAATAAAATCGTTGGAATATTGAAAGGTGATGCGGAAACCATCGCCCAGCCGACCAATGGAATTAACAGCGTCAGCACATAAAGAATAGCATGGACGGCCTTCGCCAAGCCTTCTGTACGGGTCGAAGTGTAGTCTGGTTGCGGTGGTGCATGGGTTATCCGCCAGCCAAGGCGGCATATAGTCAACAGCAATATAGTTACGCCGAACGACTTGTGCCATTGATAGAGCGTGAACTTGAGGCTTAAATCATCGTTGCCGAGGCTTGTCATATAGAAGCCAACCCCGGTCATGCCAATAAAACCCAGTGCAATCAGCCAATGCAATATGATTGCAACCAGCGAATAGCGTGCACCAATTTTTGCTGAAGTTGTCACGATCGCCCGGGTTTTCTCGCAGCGGGAAACCATCAATGTTGGTTTTTTTTGTTGCGCCCCAAACGTCGATATCGCCAAAGGGCATTGCGGCTGTCAGTGCCTGTTTCAAGGCCTTTTTATCGCCGGACTGCAGCGCCGCCTGCAGTTGACGGCATTTTCCCAAGAGAATTATTGCAAGCCTGCCTTCTGGTGGATTTGCGATAACATCTGCTAACAGTCGCAGGGCTTCGGCTTTGTCGTCGGTCTTTCCGTCAGCGAGAAAGCGGATATAGTCAAAATAGAGCGGTAAGTCGGCGCCCGGCAACTGGACGGCCTCAGCATATAGGGTGTGGGCTTGCGTACGACCTGCGCCCAAAGCCAAACGCGCTAGCAGGCCCTGGCGGGACACCGCAGCGTGCCAACCTGCCAAAGCACCAACGGTGAATGCATTGTCCGGATAGCGTTTGATCAGGGTTTCGATATCCTTTTTCGATGCGCGGGCATAGGCGGTTTTCCGCAGGCGCAGACCTTCAAAGCCGGTTGCGATTGCGTGGCTCAAGCCAGCACTAAAGTGCGTCGGGTCAAGGTCGAGGGCTTTGCGGCAGTCAGTCAGCGCTCCGTGCAGCGAACGTACTGCAGCGGGGCCTGTTTCCTGAAACCCACCCATGACCAAACCGGTCTGGCAGGCTAGCGCATAGCCGTCCGCGGAGCCCACTTCGCGTCCGCTCGCGCGAGCATAGGTAAAGTCACCTTTGACGTAGGCAAGCTGAGCAAGCGCGAGTTCGTTTACAGCCTCTTTGGCTGAAACGGTTAGCGAGCAGAGAAAAGCCCCGATTAAAGCAATATATTTCATAGGAGCACCTTAGCGCTTAATTCTGAACCCATGCTGAACTGGTAATATTGCAACCGAGTGATGCCTCTCTATGCGCGCCAAAAGCGCGGTGATAACAGCACTAGCACAGAAAATAGCTCAAGCCGTCCAGCTAGCATTCCCAACGACATCAGCCATTTAGCCGCATTGTTCAGGCCACCAAAGGTACCTGCAGGACCGACATCTTCACCGAGGCCGGGCCCCACGTTTGCCAGCGCCGTGCCCGCGCTGGAAAAAGCAGTGATCCAGTCTACGCCCGTTGCGGCAATAGCGAGCGCCAGAACCAGAAACGATGCCAAAAATAAGGTCAAGAAACTCATCACCGAATTCCGCACGTCTTCGGGAATAGGTCTGCCATTATAGCGGGCGATGAAAACGCCGTTGGGTTGCAGGATTTGATCTATCCAGCTTTTCATCGATTTCAAAAGCACCTGAAAACGGAATATTTTAATACCGCAACTGGTTGACCCGGCACAGCCACCGATGAACATAACCATAAAAAATAAGGTCGCAGAAAAACTGCCCCATTGGCTGTAGTCGATGGTGGAATAGCCGGTGCCGGTCAAAATTGAGATGATGTTAAAACTGCCGTATCGGATAGCTTCCGCCAATGAAAAGCCTTTCCAGATAATCAGCCAAGCAACGACAGCCAGGCACAGAAACATGACCAATTGCAGAAAGCCACGTACCTGTTCGTCGCGCCAAATAAGTAGCGGCTTGCCGCGCAGTATTTGTAGATACAGGATGAATGGGATCGACCCGACGATCATGAAAAGGGTTGAAGTCATCTCAAGGCCAAAACTATTGAATTTCCCCATTGAGGCATCGGATGTGGAAAAGCCGCCGGTGGCGATTGTAGTCATTGCATGCGCCAACGCGTCAAACGCGCCCATGCCACCAATTAAATAAGCGAACATGCATAGTGCTGTAAGGGCCACATAGACGCCGCTGATAACCCCTGATATCTGACCTGCGCGCGGCAGTATTTTTTCAACCGTGTCAAAACTTTCGGCTTTGAACACCTGCATGCCGCCCACCTGTAACATCGGTAGAACGGCAACTGCCATCACAACGATTCCGATACCGCCAAACCACTGTAAAAGCGCTCGCCAGATTAAAATGCCGGGCGGTGCACTATCCAGTCCGGTGATCACGGTGGAGCCCGTAGTGGTCAAGCCGCTCATAGCTTCGAAGTAGGCGTCGGTGTAACTGAGGTCCAGCTCAGAGAACGCCAGCGGCAGGGCCGCAAAAGCCGGTAGGGTCGACCATGCAAGGAAAGTAAGCAAAAATGCCTGCTTGAGGTTGATGGCGTCACCGGTCCCTCGGTTGGCCAGCATGAACATGCCGCCCACCGTTGCGGTCAGAAATGCTGACAACACAAAAACTTTCCAGTCTTGATGGCCCGCCAGAAGGTCAAATAGAACCGGCACAAACATGCCACCCGCCAGCATCAGTACCAACGATCCAAGTGTGTATAAAACTGGACGCATATCCAGCATGCCGGACCTCAATTCACATGTTTCGAATAGTAGGGACTATCCAGTGAGAAGGTTGGTATCTCAACAAAAAAATGTTCGCCGTCTTCGTCTTGCATCTCGTAAGAGCCCTGCATGAAGCCTGTTGCGGTGGTCAGTGGTGTACCGCTGGTATAGATAAAATGTTGGCCGGGTGCGATTACGGGCTGTTCGCCGATCACTCCTTCGCCCTCCACCTGTTTCACCGCGCCGCCAGCGTCTGTAATAACCCAGCTGCGGTTCAGCAATTGAACCGTTGTTTTGCCTTCATTCTTGATCTTGATACGGTATGCCCATACGAACTGGGGTTCTTCAGGATCAGATTGCGCTTCCAGAAAATAAGATTGTACAGCGATGCGTATTTCCGCGGTTACTGCCTCGAAAGTCATCACATTATCAATCAGGTCTTCCACTTGGGCTACGCCCCTGCCGTGTTGAGGGCCGCCGCAATATCAGCCACAAGATCAGATGGGTCCTCAAGGCCGACCGACAAGCGGATTAGCCCTGGTGTGATGCCAAGCTCCAGCCGCTGGTCTTCTGAAAGTGCTTTATGCGTGGTACTCCAGGGGTGGGTGGCGATTGAGCGCGAATCCCCCAAATTGTTGGAAATATCTATGATCTCCAACGCATTGAGAAACTTGAACGCTTGCTCGCGGCCACCGGGCAGTTCGCACACAACCATGGTGCCGCCGCGGTCCATTTGTGACAGTGCCAATTCCCGCTGCGCGAAGGACGTGAGCGCCGGGTGGCGCACGTCATCCAGCTTTTCTGCTATTGCCGCAGCAACTAGTTCCGCACCGTCACACATGGCGTGAACCCGGAGGCTCATTGTCTCCAAGCCCTTGAGCATAACCCAGGCATTGAAAGGTGCCATGGCGCAGCCGGTGTGGCGGTAATAGGGATACAGATGATCCTCATCAAATTTTTTATCGCATAGTATAATGCCGCCCAGGCACCGGCCCTGGCCATCAATATGTTTGGTGGTGGAATAACAAACGATGTCGGCGCCCAGTTCCATGGGGCGTTGCAGTACTGGTGTGGCAAAAACATTGTCAACGACCAGAATTGCGCCCGCATTGTGAGCAACATCAGCAACCGCCCTAAGGTCAATCATTTCAAGTGTTGGATTCGCCGGTGATTCCAGGAAAAATGCCTTGGTGTTGGGCTGAACTGCCGTTTTCCATGCATCCAATTCACGTCCGTCAATTACAGTTGTTTCGATACCGTAACGAGGAAGCAATTCATCCATCAGCCAGCGACAGGAACCAAATAGCGCCCGGGCGCCTACTACATGGTCGCCAGCACGCAAGCAAGATAGCAGCGATGCCGTCATTGCAGCCATGCCGGTACCTGTAGCCCGGCCAACCTCGGCCCCTTCAAGCACAGCCATGCGCTCTTCGAACATGGCAACTGTGGGGTTTGATTGGCGCGAATAGGTGAAGCCCTCAGCTTTTCCGTCAAAGCGGGCTTCAGCTTCCTCGGCGCTTTCATACGCAAAGCCCGATGTCAGGAATAATGCCTCTGACATTTCGTCGAAATTGGACCGCATGGAACCTGCGCGCACCATCTGGGTTTGTTTGGCCCATTTTGCGGTGGTGGTTCGGTCTGTGCCTGTGCGGTGTTTCACTGCCTGTCTCCAACAAATATACTTGAAACATGAGATAAACGGTAATTATCGACTGTTGTGCCAATATCTTGGAATCAGGTTGACCATAGTAGGCGCGCGCGTCAAGCCTCGGCTGCCTGTGCGGCGTTATTATTCGCATTATCCTTTTGCTGATCGCTTGAGTTCATGTAGAAACATCAGGCACGCGGGTGTAGCTCAGGGGTAGAGCACGAGCTTCCCAAGCTCGGTGTCGAGGGTTCGAATCCCTTCACCCGCTCCAGTTTATGAACTAGCTATGGAAAATGGTATGTCTCTTACTATCTGGCACAATCCTCGTTGCAGCAAATCCCGCCAAACGCTGGCGCTTCTGGAAGACAAAGGCCTTAACCCGGACATTCGCCTGTATCAGGAAAATGCCCCTACCGCCGATGAAATTAATACGGCGCTGGGTATGCTTGGCATTGATGACCCACGTGCGTTAATGCGCACCGGTGAGGCGGAATATAAAGAACAAGGTTTGGCGGATAAATCCGGCGACGCGCTGATAGAGGCGATGGCGACTACGCCTAAACTTATCGAGCGACCAGTTGTTATAAACGGTGATAAAGCAGCATTGGGTCGTCCACCAGAAAGCGTTCTGAAGATACTTTGAGGCCAAAGCCAGAAGTTACAGAGTTAGGTTAGTTTCTTCAAGATAACCGGGTAATAGGCCCATTGGGTTAAGCCGCGACAGCCGGAAAAAATGATCACCGCAAGCCATAGGCCTTTCAGGCCTGCGACGTCGGTCAGCGGGCCAATGACCGCGATGAAAACGAGGAAGGAAACAGCCATGGTTGTCATCATGGCGCTTGCTGCGGTGGTGCCGATGAAGATGCCGTCAAACTGATAGCAGGCCACCGAAGCTATCGGCAGCCAGATAATAACAGGTAAGGTCTCGAGCGCCGCTTGCCGAACTGTAGCAACATCGGTTAGGCCGTTAATGACACTGCTGCCAAACAAGTAAAAAGCCACCGAGTATAAAACTGCCGCCAGCAGAGCCCATTTACTGGTGAGCATAACCCACCTCCGAAAGTCGTCTCGCGCGCCTTTGCCGTATGCGGCACCGGCTAAAGCCTCGACTGAATAGGCGAATGCGTCCAGACCCAAGCTTATAAGTAACATAAAGACGGTCATGATATGACTGGCTGCCAGCGCGGTTTCGCTGATCATTCCGGCTTTACGAGTTACCAGGGTCAAAGCTGTCATCAGCAGTAGGGTACGAACGAAAATATAGCCGTTTGTCTGGGCAAGGCCAGCGAAGCTTTTGACGTGCCAAAGCGTTGCATCAATGAGCGTTCGGCGCAGTTGGGCCCCACCAAAATGAGAGACAAGCATTGCAATGCCGACAAAAGCGGCCGTCCATTCAGCGATCAATGAGCCCAAGGCGATACCAGGCACGCCCATTTCAAAACCGATGACGAATACTAAGTTAAGGCTGCCGTTTGAGATGTTAAGTATCAGCTGCAGCACCAGCGCAGCTCGCGCCCTTGCGGTGCCTATCAGGTAGCCCGTGATACCGTATGTGAACAATACTGCAGGCGCTGACCATATGCGAATATGAAAATAGTCAGCGTAATAGCCGGCGACAGCTTGCGGTGGTGCAAGGGCTGCAAGGCTGGCGCTGAACAATAGACCTTGAAGCGCAATCAACGAAACAGCGACTAAACCGCCCAAAATCAGCGAGCGCATAACAATGCGCAAGAGTTCATCGGTGTCGTTGCGGCCGTGTGCTTGCGCCACAAGGCCTGTGGTGCTCATGCGCATGAAACCAAATGCCCAGAATATATAGCTGAAAACGGTCGCGCCCACGCCCACGGCTGCCAGATAGGCCGCGCCAGGCAGGTGGCCGATGGCCCAAGTGTCAACGAGGCCCACCAGCGGCGCTGCGGAATTTGCGATGAAAGCAGGCCCGGCCATCGCCCATATCTGCCTGTTTTTACTCAGGCCGCTTCCGGATTGACCG
>JAALKD010000105.1 GCA_011088215.1 Sphingomonadales bacterium
CTGGATGTGATGGAGGCGCTGGCTTATCTGGGTATCGATGAGACCAAGGCGGCAGAAATTGGGCTCGATGTATATAAAATAGGCCTTGTTTGGCCACTTGAGACCAGGGGCGCACAGCGCTTTATGGCCGGAAAAAGCGAGGTTCTGGTTGTTGAAGAAAAGCGCGCGATTATTGAAAGCCAGTTAAAAGAGTTTCTGTATGATCGTCCTGTTGAAAAGCCTGAGAGAATTCTGGGCAAACATGACGAAAATGGAGGGCCGCTGATCTCATGGGTTGATGAACTTTCGCCCTCAGGTCTTGCGCCGGTTTTCGCTTCGCGCCTGTCGAAATTAATGCCTGATCTAGAGTTTACCCAGCAGCTTGCTGCCCACACAGGCACCACCACGGTCCCGGGTGTGGAAGGGGCTAAGCGGCTGCCGTATTTCTGTTCTGGTTGTCCGCACAATACTTCGACGAAAGTGCCGGATGGTTCTCGGGCTCTTGCGGGTATCGGGTGTCACTTTATGGCGTCTTGGATGGACCGGAAAACCACGGACCTTATCCAGATGGGCGGTGAAGGTGTTAACTGGGCGTCAAAATCCAAATATTTAAAAAACAAACATATATTCCAGAATTTGGGCGATGGAACTTATTTCCATTCCGGGTATATGGCGATCCGCCAAGCAGTGGCAGCCAAGGCTCATATCACCTATAAAATTCTGTTTAATGATGCGGTAGCCATGACCGGCGGCCAGCCGGTTGACGGCGTTATCACGGTTGATCAAGTCGCACGGCAGGTGACCGCAGAAGGTGTGAAAAAAACTGTTATCGTTAGCGACGACCCTGACAAAATCAGAAAAATTGGCGGTTATCCGGCGGGTGTTGATGTTTTCCACCGCGACGAACTGGATGCGGTTCAACGTACGCTGCGCGATATTGAGGGTGTTACGGTTCTGATTTACGAACAGATGTGTGCGGCAGAGAAACGCCGGAAGCGCAAACGCGGCACATATCCCGACCCGGCTAAACGCATTTTCATCAATGATCTGGTGTGCGAAGGTTGTGGTGACTGCTCCAAACAATCCAACTGTCTGTCGATTGTGCCCAAGGAAACGCCATTTGGGCGCAAGCGAGCCATTGACCAATCATCCTGCAATAAAGATTACTCCTGCGTTAAAGGCTTTTGCCCCAGTTTTGTCACCGTTGAAGGCGGTGAACTCAGGAAGCCAGAAACCAAAGATTTCGGTGACAAATTGACGAGCCTGATTGGCAATTTGCCGATGCCGCAAATTCAGCCGATTGCGGGATCATATGATCTGCTTGTCGGCGGTGTGGGCGGTACCGGTGTTGTCACTATCGGTGCCATTATTACCATGGCTGCGCATTTGGAAGGTAAAGGCGCAACGGTTCTGGACTTCATGGGCTTTGCACAAAAAGGCGGCACAGTAATGAGCTATGTGCGTTTGGGAAAAAGCCCTACTGCTCTTAACCAAGTGCGCATTGATGTGGGTGCGGCAGATGCTGCTATTGTTTGCGACCTGGTTGTCGGCACAGACCAACGTTCATTGTCGGTTATGAAACACGGCAAAACCCAGGTCACCGCCAACACGGAGATTATCCCAACTGCTGATTTCGTGCGCGACCGTAACATCGACTTTGGTGAGGTTCTTCGAGTCAAAGCCCTGAAAGATGCCTGCGGGGCCGACAATGTGGCATCCATTGACGCCAGTGAAATTGCGCGGCGATTGATGGGGGACCTTGTCTTCTCCAATATGTTCCTGCTGGGCTTTTCCTGGCAGCAGGGACTAGTTCCAGTGAGTGCAGACGCTGTTTGTAGGGCGATTGAGCTGAACGGTGTTGCTGTCGAGAAGAACTTGCGCGCATTCGAACTTGGCCGGGCAGCCGCCAGTGAGCCACAAGTTGTGCTTGAAGCTGCCGGTTTGGTGCACGGCCAGTCTGCCATAGAAACGCTGGAGGATATGATCACTCGACGTGTTGAGTTTTTGACCGGCTATCAAAACGCTGCTTATGGGCAATCGTACCGATCGTTCGTTGAAGATGTTTTAGCCAAGAGTAAGTTAGTTGCCGGGGCAGATCAATTGGCGGAACCAATTGTGCGCGGACTGTTTAAATTGATGGCCTACAAGGATGAATATGAAGTTGCGCGGCTATACACTGACGGCACCTTTGCCAAGAAGCTGGGCAAAGAATTTGCTGGCGATTACAGAATCAAGTTTCATATGGCGCCGCCGATCTTTGGAAATGGACTGGATGCTGACGGACGTCCAAAAAAACGCGTGTTTGGCTCATGGCTCAAGGGCGGACTGGCTGTTGTGGCGAGGCTTAAATTTCTGCGCGGCACTGCCTTTGATATTTTTGGTATGACCGCAGAACGTAAAATGGAACGCCGTTTGATTGAGGACTATAAAAACCGCGTGAATCAGATGATTGAGGGACTAAGTCCTGACACTCTGGACACGGCAATAAAGATCGCGTCATTGCCAGACGATATTCGCGGTTATGGCCCGGTAAAAATAGAGGCAGCTGAAAAAGCTGAAGCCAAATATCAGGAATTAAAAGAGGAATACGAGCAGTCGCACGCTACCAGTCGGGTGGCGTGATCATTTTTTGTGTCTATTAGTATTGGAAATACTCCATGTTTGAAAAAACCGAGTTGCTGCCACCGGACCCAATATTGGGCCTTTCCAAAATGTTTCGGGACGATCCGCGCGAAAACAAGATTGATCTGGGGGTAGGGGTTTACCGTACGCCGGAAGGTAAAACACCCATTATGACTGCGGTCAGCGAAGCCCAACAACTTGTTGTTAATAAAGAGGTAACCAAAGCCTATACCCCAGCTGATGGAGCGCCAGGTTTTGCCGACAACATTCTCAAGTTGGTGCTGGGCGAGGATAGCGCGGCATACCGGGAAGGGTCTTGCAGTGCCGTGCAAACGCCGGGCGGTTGCGGTGCGCTGCGGCTTGCAGGCGAATTGCTTGCGCGTAGCGGCATTGAGGGCTTAACAGTTGGCAGTCCAACATGGGCTAATCATATCCCGCTTCTAAGCGCAGCTGGTATCAACATTCATACTGTTCCCTATTATGATGCCGCCAAAAGTGAAATTGATTTTGATGCCTTTGTAGCCGGTGTGCGCAAGCTTGGGCCCAAAGATGTTTTGCTGCTGCACGGTTGCTGCCATAACCCAACTGGTGCTGATTTGAGCCGGGACCAGATCGATCAAATAATCGACATAGCACTTGATCGAGGTTTTCTAGTCTTCATTGACACGGCATATCACGGCTTCGCCAAAGGGCTTGATGAAGATGCCTGGATTGTAAGGAAAATGATCAAGTGCCTACCGGAAGTGTTGGTAAGCTACTCCTGTTCAAAGAACTTCGGGCTGTACCGCGAGCGTACTGGGGCTCTTATTCTTAAAGGGAAGACGACCGAACGGACAAAAGCACTGCACTCTCAGGCAATTAGTATCGCTCGCGGCATTTATTCCATGCCGCCAGCCCACGGTGGCGCCATCGTGAATGAAATTCTGTCGTCTGATGAGCTTACTGCGTTGTGGAAACAGGAATTGGATGAGATGCGCAGCGCGGTAACCGATAATCGACAAAACCTTGTGACAGCGGCGCGGTCAACACGTCTGGGTAATCGATTGGATTTTATTGGCGAGCAATACGGCATGTTTTCCCTACTGCCTATATCCAATGATGTTGTGGAAAAACTACGGACTGAACAGGGCGTGTACGCCGTTAGTGGCGGTCGAATAAATGTCTGCGGCGTAAACGAGAGCAATGTCGGGCATTTGATCGGCGTACTTGAAAAATATATGGCGTAACCTGAGGGGAAAAGCCATCGGCGAAACCGGACCCTATATTTTTCCTTGGTTCGCAACGCCGTTGACGAAAATATCGTAAACTAGAGCACCCAGTTCTTTTGAGGTCATGGTGCCGTCTTTGTCAAACCAAGTATGGGTCCAATTGATCATCGAAAGTAAAAGAAAGGTTCGCGCAGTATTGAGATTGTTTTGCGGTGTGCCGGAATTCGAATTTACCGGACCGGAAATGTGAGCGACTAAAGATTTGAAGATGCGCGTTATATCATTTTCGATAGCGATGATTTCAGATTTTTGATCAGGTGAAAGTTGGTGCAGATCATTGACCAAGATGCGGTGCCGGGCACCGGCGGTTTCGTAGATTTTCAGGAACTGGTTGAGAATATGCTGCAACTGTTCCTCGCCGCTTTTTTCAGGATTGATGCAGTTTTGCGCGGTCGACCGCAACAGCTCAACATGATTGAGCATACAGTGATACAGGATGTCTTGTTTGGACTTAAAGTAATGATAAATCAAAGACTTGGTAATGTTGCTTGCGTCGGCTAACTGATCAATGGATGCCTTGTGATAACCTGCTTCAGCAAATAATTCCGCTGAATGCTGCAGAATGTTTTCTCTGCGTTTATCATAGTCGGGTGACAGAGGGCGAGCCATGGATTTAGTAAAACCTATGCAAGTAGGAACGGAATTTTTTGTAGTATGAATCTAGATATATTGCCTGGTTAAAGCAAAGTCTACATTAGTTGACTGACTGGACAATTAATTATAGAAAAACAGCCTGTTAAACTCGAAATTTAGAGGGGTATTTATGATTTTAGGAAGTTTTGCTGAAGGGCATTGGCACACACCGGTTGATGGTCGTGATGTTTTGGATGCAGTAACTGGGAACTTGATCGCAAAAATATCCAGCGACGGGCTGAATTTCGAGGCCATGTTGAATTACGCCCGTGATGTTGGCGGGCCAGCGCTGCGTATGATGACATTTCATGAACGTGCCTTAATGATCAAGGCGCTTGCAACCAAGCTGAATGAATATAAAGAAGAGTTCTACGAGCTTTCTTACGCCAGTGGTTGCACCAAGGCGGACACATGGATTGATGTTGATGGTGGTTTCGGCACGCTGTTCACCTATTCATCCAAAGCACGTATCGAGCTGCCGGATGAACCTTTCTACGCTGAAGGTAATACAGAGCGCCTTTCACGTAATGGTACATTCCTCGGCCAACACGTTATGGTGCCTTTGCGCGGTGTTGCTGTTCACATTAACGCATTCAATTTCCCGGTTTGGGGCATGCTGGAAAAGCTTGCGCCGACATTGATTGCTGGCGTGCCTGCTATCGTGAAACCCGCGTCTGGTACCGCGTACCTAACCGAGCGGGTTGTGCGCCGTATGACAGAAAGTGGCATTTTGCCAGACGGGGCCGTGCAACTGGTGTGTGGTAGTGTTGGTGATATGTTTGAACATCTTACATGTCAGGATTCAGTTGCTTTCACTGGCTCAGCGACCACGGGCATGATGCTGTCAAAGCACCCAACAGTAACACAAAATGCTGTGCGGTTTATCTCAGAGCAAGATTCGCTCAATTCATCGATTCTTGGTCCTGATGCAACGCCAGAGTCACCGGAATTTGACTTGTTCGTTAAAGAGGTTCTCAACGAGATGACAACAAAGGCTGGTCAAAAATGCACAGCTATTCGTCGCGCCATTGTACCGGCACCTTTAGTTGATTCTGTTGGTGAAGCACTTACTGCCCGCCTTGCAAATGTAAAGATCGGTAACCCACGCCTTAAAGAAGTGCGCATGGGCGCGCTTGCTAATATGGGGCAACGCGCAGAAGTGTATGACCGCATTAATGAGATGGCCGAAGAGAATGAAATTCTGTGCGGCGGCACGGGATCGTTTGAGCTTGTGGACGCTGACTATGACAAAGGCGCGTTCGCAGCGCCAACGGTGATGTACTGCGACAAACCGTTTGAGAAATTAAAAGCACACAGTGTTGAAGCATTTGGCCCTGTGAGCACGATCATGCCTTATGAAACAACTGATGATGCCATTACCCTCGCGAACATGGGAGAGGGTAGCCTTGTTGCGTCATTGTTTACACATGACAAGGAAGTTGTTCGTGATGTGGTGATGGGTGCAGGCGCTTATCATGGCCGTCTCGCTGTTATCGATCGGGACTGCGCCGCTGAATCAACGGGACATGGCTCACCTATGCCACATCTTAAACACGGCGGGCCGGGCCGCGCCGGCGGCGGCGAGGAAATGGGCGGTATCCGCGGTGTTATGCATTACATGCAACGTGTTGCGGTGCAAGGCTCACCGGACACAATCACTTCAGTTACAAACCGCTGGACAACGGGCAGTTCTGAAGCTGTGGATTCAGTTCATCCATTTCGTAAAAACTTTGACGAAGTGGAAATCGGTACAACGCTGCACACCAAAGCGCGCCCCGTTACTTTGGAAGATGTTGAACATTTTGCTAACTATACTGGCGACACTTTTTATGCTCACATGGACGAAGAAGCAGCGGCAGCTAACCCATTCTTTGGCCGTCGTGTGGCACATGGTTATTTGCTGCTGTCATTTGCAGCAGGCTTATTTGTTGATCCGGCACCGGGTCCTGTTCTTGCCAACTACGGCCTGAATGATTTGCAATTTATGCAGCCGGTTTATCCTGGTGACGTCATAAAGGTGCGGCTGGTGTGCAAAAGCAAAAAAGGGCGCCCCGGCCAGATATACGGCGAGGTGCGCTGGGATGTGACTATTACCAATCAGGACGATGATGTGTGCGCTAACTATGAGCTTCTTACACTGAATGAGCGCGCTGAACACTAGCCGCCCGATAAAGGAACAATGACATGGCTTACGAAACCATTTTGTTTGAGGTGAATGACGGCGTTGCGACACTGACGCTCAATCGGCCCGATCTTTTTAACGCTGTCACGGCGCAGATGCTCGGTGAGATTAAAGACGCATTAAATGTGGTTGAAAAACGGGATTGCATTCGCGCACTGCTGATAACTGGCGCGGGCAAGGGTTTTTGCTCAGGGCAGGATTTGAATGATCGCAGCGTAAGTCCTGGGTCTGACCGGCCCGATTTGGGGCTGACACTGCGCGATGGTTATAACCCTGTTATTACGCAGCTGTATGAGCTGGATGTGCCAACCATTTGTGCGGTCAACGGCACTGCGGCTGGTGCAGGGGCTAACCTGGCGTTGGCCTGTGATATGGTGATCGCGTCTGAAAAAGCCAAATTCATTCAGTTGTTCAGCAATATCGGCCTTATCCCTGACAGCGCGGGCACCTGGATTTTGCCGCGGCTAATCGGCCTTGCGCAAGCCAAGGCATTGGCAATGACCGCTCGGCCGGTAATGGCAGAAGAAGCCGTTTCAATGGGCATGATATATAAAGCTGCCGGCGCGGATGAATTCCTCGCTGAGGCGAAAGAGCTGGCGGCTAGCCTCGCCAAACGGCCAACTCTCGGTTTCGCACTTACCAAGAAAGCGTTTCATGCTTCGTTCCAGAATTCACTGACAGCGCAGTTGGATATGGAACGCCAGTTGCAGCGCATTGGCGGTTTTTCAGATGATTATCTGGAAGGTGTGACGGCCTTTAAGGAAAAACGTGCCCCAAATTACAAAGGCAAATAGGATAGTTTTATGAGTGAGTTTAAGTCAGACGCTTTTATTTGCGACGGTATTCGCACACCAATCGGGCGCTACGGCGGCGGATTGGCCCATTTGCGGGCGGATGATCTCGCAGCCGCCCCCATCAAGGCGTTGATGGCCAGAAACCCTGAGGTGAATTGGGGGTCTGTTGATGATGTGATCATGGGGGCAGCGAACCAATCGGGCGAGGACAACCGTAATGTTGCACGCATGGCTACATTGTTGGCGGGTGTTGGTGACAGTGTGCCTGGCACCACCATAAACCGGTTGTGCGGGTCCGGCATGGATGCGGCGTCAATGGCGGCGCGGGCGATTAAAACCGGCGAAGCGGACTTAATGATCGCGGGTGGCTCGGAAAGCATGTCGCGCGCACCGTTTGTTGTCGGCAAAGGCGCAACTGCCTTTTCGCGCACTACCGATATGTTCGACACCACCATGGGGTGGCGTTTCATCAATAGGGCACTTAAAGCGCAATACGGCGTCGATAGCATGCCCGAAACTGCGGAAAATGTTGCAGAAGAATTTGGCGTTGGCCGCGAAGATCAGGACTTGTTTGCGCTTCGAAGTCAGGAAAAAGCGGCTCATGCAAAAGCAGATGGATTTTTCGAAGGCGAGATCACGCCTGTTGATGTTCGGGTTAGTCGGAAGCAAACCAATACTGTGAGCGAGGATGAACATCCGCGCCCGGGTTCAAATATCGAGAAAATGCTCGCGCTTCCAGCCCCATTCAGGGAAGGCGGCACTGTTACGGCGGGTAATGCATCCGGTATTAATGACGGCGCATGTGCTTTGTTGATTGCCTCAGAAACAGGCATGAAAACAAATGGCCTCACGCCAATGGCGCGTATTGTCTCAACTGCGGTTGCAGGTGTGCCGCCGCGCATTATGGGTATTGGCCCCGCGCCGGCGACCAAAAAGCTGCTTGAGCGCACAGGTGTTTCTCTTAGCGATGTTGGTGTGATCGAACTTAATGAAGCATTCGCGGCGCAAGGCCTTGCTGTTATGCGCGAACTCGGCTTGCCTGATGACGCCGAGCATGTAAACCCGAACGGCGGCGCGATAGCCCTTGGGCACCCACTTGGTATGAGCGGAGCCCGGTTGGTTTTGACCGCAGCGCGGGAGCTCGAACGGCGCGGTGAACGCTATGCGGTTTGCACAATGTGTATTGGCGTTGGGCAGGGTATCGCTATGCTGATTGAGCGCGTTTAGAGGGGAATAAATGTATGACAGGGCAAGCCATTGAGCACGCATCGCGCGACGAGATAACTGCCCTGCAGCTGGAGCGTATGCGTTGGTCATTGGGTCACGCATATGACAATGTTCCTTTTTATAAAAGTGCATTTGATAACGCTGGAATTCACCCCAGTGACCTGAAGTCGCTCGGTGATTTGGCGCGTTTTCCTCTGACAACCAAAGATGATCTTCGCTCCAACTATCCGTTCGGTATGTTCGCAGTGCCGCAAGACCAACTGGTGCGGGTTCATGCTTCGTCAGGCACCACTGGAAAGCCAACAGTTGTTGGCTATACCCAAAACGACATTGACATGTGGTCAGATGTAGTGGCGCGCTCAATCCGGGCAGCTGGTGGCCGGCCTGGTGATATGGTGCATGTTGCCTATGGTTACGGTCTTTTTACCGGCGGACTAGGTGCGCACTATGGAGCGGAGCGGTTGGGCTGCACGGTTATTCCCATGTCTGGTGGTAGTAGCGATAAGCAAATTCAGCTGATTCAGGACTTCAAACCCAGAATTATTATGGTCACACCTTCTTATATGTTGTCGTTGGCTGACACGTTTGAGCAGGCGGGCATTGACCCTCGCTCAACATCGCTTGAAATCGGTGTTCACGGGGCAGAGCCCTGGACTGATGAAATGAGGCGCGAGATTGAGGCAAAATTCGATATTGACGCTGTAGACATTTACGGCCTGTCGGAAGTGATAGGCCCGGGAGTGGGCCAGGAATCTGTTGAGACAAAAGACGGCCCACATTTGTGGGAAGATCATTTTTATCCGGAAATTATTGATCCGGAAACTGGTGCCGTATTGGGCGACGGTGAAGAGGGCGAGCTTGTTTTTACGTCGCTAACCAAAGAGGCATTCCCGATCATCCGTTATCGAACCCGTGACTTGACGCGACTGTTGCCAGGAACCGCCTTTAACATGCGCCGGATGGCACGCATCAGGGGGCGCAGCGACGACATGATGATCATCCGCGGCGTCAATGTTTTCCCAACTCAGGTTGAAGATTTAATTTGCGCAGACAACCGGCTAGCACCGCATTATTTCTGCGAAGTTCGCCGTGACGGCAGGATGGATAAACTAACGGTTGTTACCGAGGCATCCACCGGCGCCGCCGACGATGCCAGCCGATTAAATGCGGCGCGAGACCTGGCGCACCATATAAAAAGCTTGATCGGTGTTAGCGTGCACGTTGACGTTCGCGCGCCGGGTGGTGTCCCGCGCTCGGAGGGCAAAGCGAAGCGAGTCTATGATTTGCGTTAAATCACCCTGCGGACGCGGAACTAAAGCGTTTTTAGTTAATTGACCAGTCGTTCTATTAACTATATAATGGCGACAGATATTATCAAGATTGACGAGGCAAGGCATGTACACCACGGACCTACGAACCGCAGAGGAAAAAGCCAAAGCACAGGCGAAAGAGCCCAGGAAACCTGCGGTGGACGCAGCAAACGCAGGCGCATTTCAGGCGCGTATCGATGATGACCAGTTTATTGAGCCAAAAGATGAAATGCCGGAAGCCTACAGGAAGACGCTCACGCGCCAGATATCGCAGCATGCGCACTCTGAAATTGTTGGCATGTTACCGGAAGGCAATTGGGTTAAACGGGCACCATCGCTGCGCCGCAAGCTCATATTACTTGCGAAAATTCAGGACGAGGCCGGACACGGGCTTTATCTATACAGCGCCGGTGAAACGCTGGGAACGTCGCGCGGCGAGATGGTTGATGCCCTTCACAGTGGCCGGGCAAAATACTCAA
>JAALKD010000021.1 GCA_011088215.1 Sphingomonadales bacterium
TTTGGAGTGCAGGCCTGTGTCCAGCACAAGCCGTATGGCACGCCACAACTCGGACCCTAATCGGCCAAAGTCTGAATATGGGTCAGTATAGGTGCCGCTCATTTCCTTGGCGAGAACCTCGGAGTACAAACCCCAGCCTTCCGAGTAGGCAGTGAAATTGGCTTGTGTCCTGAAGGTGGGCACGCTTTCCAGTTCCTGCTGAATCGCGATCTGCATATGGTGGCCGGGTAGGCCTTCATGATACGCAATCACTTCCAGCTCGCCTTTGGGCATGGCGGTCATGTCCGACAGGTGCGCATAATAAATGCCGGGTCGCGACCCATCGGGCGTACCCTGGAAATAATGTTGGGCGCCGCCTGGTTGCTCGCGGAAGGGTTCTACTCGCCGTACTTCCAGATCAGCTTTTGGTAGAATGCCGAAATAATCTGGCAACTTCGATTTTATGTTGTTGATCGCTGCGGTTGCATCGTCGATGTAGCCCTGGCGGCCTTCGTCTGTGTCGGGGTAATAGTGGCGACGGTCGTCTTTGTTTTCCCGCAGAGAGGCAAAAAACGCGACCAGGTCACCGTCAAAGCCCACACTTTCCTTGATCGCTTCCATTTGCGCTTTAATGCGCGCCACTTCGCTCAGGCCAAGCTGGTGAATTTCATCAGCGGTCATATCGGTGGTGGTTTGGTTGGCTAGCCGTTCGTTATAGTAGGCTTCGCCGTTCGGCAGCGTGCTAACGCCTGCCGACATATCTGGAGTGTTTTTGATGTCTTCTTCCAGCCAGGCGATCAGGCGTTCGTAAGCTGGTTGCCATTCGTCAACCAGAGCGGCCCTAGCGGCTTTGGTCAGCTGGTCGGCTTTCGCTTGGTCGATGGTGCCTGCATCCAGCAGGGTTTTTATCTTGCCTTGGGCATCGGCCCAGATGGAGCTGTCGTTGTCCGCGGTGAATGGTGAACCTGTGATAATTTGGCGGGCGCTGTCGATTGATCCCTCGAAAGCAAAGCGCGGTGGACGCACACCGGTGGCAGCATTTTCCTTCGACAGGGTGATCAACTGATCAAGCGCAACCGCTGTTCCTTTAATGCGCGAAATGTAGGCTTCCATATCGGCAGCGTCTTCCACCCGGTGAAAAGCGATCAGCAGCTGCGGGAAGAAGCTGTGAACAGCATTCATCTGCTCAAAAATATAGGCATTGGTGCGGTATTTGTCGGCGGCTTTATTTGCTGCCAGCTGATGCGCCCAGATATCGTAGGATGTTTTGGCATCATCACTTAGTTTGTTATAGTCGAAGCTGGCCATCATTTCGGTTACACTTGCGCGTTTCCATGCCAATTGCATGTCTTGGGCTGCATTCGAAAAGTCATCAATTTTATCATTATCGGTTTTGCGACCAAGGAAGGTTAGCCCAATTGGGCTGAAGTTCAACTCGGTTTCAAATTGTCCTTCGAACCATTCATTCAACCGTGCACTTTCGGCCTGCATAACAGCGGCCGACACCACCTCGGTGGTAGCCCCTTGTGTGGTGTTGTTGCTGGCGGGTTCGCAAGCTGCAAGGGCTGTAGACGCCATTAACGCGATAACCAGGCGGTTTAAAGATGGTTTGACTGAAGGCTTCATGCGGGGTCTCTTTCCAATTGCAGATTTTGTGAAAATTTGGCGAACAATTGCGCGGGCGCAGCGACGAGTCAAGAAAAGCGCGATAGGTCGAAAGTTTACGCAGACCGATGGAATTGAAAAGTAAAAAAAGGCTCCGCAAAAGCGAAGCCAAATTACTAGGGGGATATCATCCTGAATTAGGGCCCAGGATTTAATTGGCCGACCCTGACATTTGGGGGGGAGGGGGGAGAGTGTCAGGACCGGCCATTATGACGGTAAACCGTCAAATCTGTTTGCCGCTGGGTGGTCACCGATGTGATTGCCCTGTGGCGATTAGCTGTATATAGGTTGGTAAAAGCGGTAATAAAACCCGTTTAAATGACAAACCAGCCATGCGTAAAACGCATAGCTAATCGGAGAAGCCTCTTTATGTGCCCGTGCATATTTGCGGCATTGAGATGGAAAAATTAGGGAGATGTGCCAGTGAAACGAACATATCATGTTGTTTTAACAGCGATTATTTTGGGCGTTTCGGTCTCCGGAGGTGCTGCAATTGGCCAAGCAAGACATGCAGATTACGCCGCCGTTCGCGAGGCGATTGATCAGCGTGAGGTTGAAGGCCCTCTTTTGAAGGCTGCAATTGATGCCGGGGATTATGATGCGCTCCGGCTTTGGGGTTGAGTGGCAATGACGCATGCCCAGTGATTCGCCCATATGTGGCCAGTGATAACCCCGATATTGTTGTTGCTGCTCTTGCTGGTTTGGCCAACTGTCGTGATACTGGTTCGTTTGCGGCGGTATACGAGTTGGCGGCATCCTCCGGGCATCGTATAATTCAGGCAGCAGCATTAAAGGCGTTGGCATTCACTACAGCGGAGCTGGATCGTAGACCACATAGCGGCCTTGTTGCGGAGGTTTTGCAAAGTGAGGCACCTGAGGCAATGAAAGCTGCTGCGATTTATGGCCTGATGCAAAGCATAACCTATTCTGGTCTGTCGCCGTCCGATTTGCCCGCATTGGACTTTGCACTGTTGCTGGAGCAAGCGGCTAAGCCCGGGCCGGCGAGCATACAGGCCGCCTATTTGCTGGCCCGGCTCGCGGGATTGAGCAGCGTTTACACGCCGGATGGGGTTATGGCGGCGATAGAGGGCGGGGCGATGCCAGAGCAGCAATATGTGCTGGCCAAGGTGCTTGCCCAGTTCGGCGATGCGGCCAGCCCATTTTTGATCAAGTTAGCAGCAAATGATGACTATCGGCTGGCAATGAGCGCGCTGCGCGGTCTTGGTGGTCTTACCGATGCAGCGAGCATGGCGTTAATCGAGCAATCGTTGTCGCACGAGAATCCGGCCTTTCGGCATTTGGCAGTTACAGCGCTTTCAGCTCGAAATCAGGGTGATGCCTCTACTACAGCACAGGTTGTTGCCCTTACCAGTGATAAAAACCCCTGGGTGGCGGTAACAGCGTTGCGCGGACTGATGCGGCGCGCGCCCGACCGGGCCTTATCAATCGCCGAGGCGTGGATTGCTGGCGATGATTATTACCGCGCTTTTGTCGCATTAGGCATGTTGGCCCAGTCCGATGAGGGCAAGGCGATACTGACAGACTACACCGCGGCGCATCCGGGCACTATTCGCGGGCGTGAAGCCGCTATTGCGCTCGATCCATCGATCGAAGCGATTAGACAGCCGCGCAAAACACCGTCGGTATCGCTGCTTCGCTCATACAGTAACCGCGCACTGGTTCTGGAGACCACACGTGGCGCAATCTGCATCGCACCTTTGGCCGAAGCACCCTATGCCGCCGCCAATTTTATGCTGTTGGCGGACGCTGGTAAAATGGACGGCATGCTATGGCATCGGGTTATCCCGAATTTTGTTACCCAGGCAGGCCAATCAGAAGACTTCAGTCTGGCCACGTGGGGCACAATCCGTGAGGAATGGGGTGCGCAGTCCCACGAAGTTGGCACTGTTGGTGTCGCAACCGCCGGACCGGACACTGGCAGCGCTCAGTTTTTCATCAACACTGCGCATAACTTGCATCTGGATGGTCGTTATACGGTTTTCGGAAAAGTGGTTGATGGCATGGATGCTGCGAAAGCGTTGCAAGAGGGTGATGTGATCGAAAAAGCCACGACCGTTCCGAACTCAAACGCCACTTGCAGGTGAAATCTGTCCCTAGATGATGTTGCTCTCGGCGCGAATTTGCCGAATCATGAAATCCCGGAACAGGGCAACCCTGAGCGAGCCGCGCAGTTCCGGTGGATAGCAATAATAACTATTGAAAGGAGTGCCATCAATCTCCGGTAATATCCGCACCAGTTTCTGCCGGTTGTGGACCAGATAGTCGGGCAGCACAGCAATGCCGATGCCCGCTTCCACTGCATGCATTACGCCGTAGAGGTTGTTGACCTCCAGTCGCGGTTTGCGTTGATGCGTTTCCTTGCCCACGTCCAGAAGCCAGTTCAGGCCTTTGATAACCGGCGATTTGCTGATGCCGACAGTGATCAGATCATGGCTGTCCAAATCAGCAGTGGTAACTGGTGTACCCTTGCGCGCCAAATACTCGGGGCTGGCATAAATATGGCTATGAAAAGTGGCGAGCGGGCGTTGGATCAAGTCTGCCTGCTGGGGTTCATGCAGCCTGATGGCCACATCAGCCTGGCCAGCAGACAGATCCAGGTCGTTGTCATCCAGAATGATTTTTAGGTCAATTTCCGGGTACTCAAGAATAAATTGTTCCAGATGCGGGGTTAACCACACGGCGCCGAATGTCACCATGGTGGTAACCCGTAACAGGCCAGAGGGCCGCTCGCGCGATTCCATCAACTTACGTTCGGTCTCGTCAATGCGGTGTACAACATCGCGGGCCGTAGCATACAGGTCCTGGCCTTCTTGAGTCAGCACAAGGCCACGCGCATGGCGGGTGAAAAGCGATACATTCAGGCTTTCTTCCAGCGCGCGAATTTGGCGGCTCACCGCAGATTGGCTGCAGTTCAGCCTATCGCCGGCGGCGGTGAAACTGCCGCTGTCAGCAACAGTGTGGAATATGCGAAGTCTGTCCCAGTCCATCTAGGTCCTCCAAGGTTGTGGCACTATTCCACTCTGGTCCGGCATCTGCAAGAAAATCGAGAAATAGAGTGTGCAAAAGTCAATAGCGAAACGATATATTTACCTATTGTCCCTAGCGTGATGGCGACTGAATGGGATTGGCGGTAGAGGCTTGCAATGAGCGACCGAGAAATATTGCAGCAGGCAGCGACGATATTTCGGGACCATTATCCCGGACTGTCCGCCGAGTCAGTGATTGCTTTTATCCTGATCTCGGACCACGGCGAGCCGACAATTACAGACATATCAACAGCTATTGGTCTGCAGGAACAGCAGATATTTCAGCATATGGCGCCGCTTCGGGCCGCGGGTTTGATCACCGTTGAAGCTGCGCAAGGCGGCACGACAAAAATATTACTGACAGCGACTGGCCAACAAACCAAAGACATGCTGATGGGAATGTAGTCGCTTTGCGAGCCCCTCATGACAAATTATAATTTGAAAACCCGTTGTGCGTTGCCAAACAGGAAAGCGTCCTTTTGTTTCTGAGACAGTTCAAGTACATCAAGTTTCGTCAGACACTGGGCTGGCGATAACATAGGCCAGTTGGTTCCAAACATAACCCGACTGGAGCCTATATCCTTCATATAAGCGACGAAATCGGGCGGCAAGCGGTGGACGGCGTAGGCAGACGTATCCACATAGAAATTCGGGAATTTGATAGTGAGTGAGATCAGTTCGTCCACCCACGGGAAACCTACATGGCCGCCGACTACAACCAGTTCCGGGAAATCCAGCAATACATCCTCAAGATAGGGAATAGGCCGCCCGGTTTCTGATCGTAGGAGCGGGCCTGTGTGGCCGATTTGGGTGCAAAGTGGAACGCCCGCGTCAACACAAGCGGCATAAACCGGGTAATAGAGTCGGTCGTTGGGTGGCAGGTTCCAGAGCCATGGTACGATACGAACCCCGACAAAACGTTTCCCGTCCACCCATTTGCGAATATCGCGCACCGCTTCCATCGGTTTTGTGATGTCAACTGCGGCGAGCCCGCGAAACCGGTCTGGTGCGGCATTGATGTGGGCATCAACTTCTTCGTTGCTTATCAGAGAGCCCTGAGGTCCATGCCACGCGGAAAGCAATGCGGTTTTTACATTGGCGGCGTTCATTGCGGCCAGCGTTGCCTGAACGGTTGGAACCAATGGCTCGTTCACTTGATTGGTCCAACGGAGAAGAGTTTCTAGCCATGGTGCCTGCGCCATACGCTCGGTGGTTATCTGTGCCCACACATCAATTGCACTCATTACAAGTCTCCATCGATTAAATACTTCAGTACTGTAGTATTTAATGTAAGATGAATTCCGTAATATCAAGGATAATTTATGTCTGCGTCTAAACACCGATTGTATTTTCTTCTCCAAACAACTGCGCACCGCCTCAAAAAGCAGGCCGATGCAGCATTGTTGGCAGATGGGTCACTCACCACAGCGCAGGCGGCTGTGATGGGGATAATTGCGTCACAGGGCCCGGTTAGCCAGCGACATGTTGCTAGTGTTTTATCACTGCGGGAAAGCGCGATGACACCGATGGTGGCACGGCTGGTAAATGGAGGCTTTGTTTCCAAGGCTCGATCAACAGTAGACCAGCGCGCTTGGCAATTGGAACTTACCGAACAAGGCGCAGCCGCCTTGCAGACAGTTCAGGCGTCTTTTGCAAAAGTAAACGCTGTTATAGACGAGACACTCGGGCTTGAAGGCGTTGAAGACATGGCGAGTGCGCTGAAAAAGATTCTTTCGGCTATGGACGCTTAGCTAAAAAAGCAGCGGCTAAAGAATACTCAACCGCAGCTTTGTCTATCTGTTTGACTAGCTACTGTTGTTGTTATTCAGCGGCCTTAGCGTGCTCCATTCCAGCAATATATTTCTCGGCCTCAAGGGCCGCCATGCAGCCCATGCCAGCAGCCGTTACCGCTTGGCGATATATTTTGTCGGTCACATCACCAGCGGCATATACGCCTGGAATATTTGTTGACGTACTGTCGGCTTCCTTGATGATATATCCTTCATCGTCCATGGGTAGCTGGCCTTTGAAAATCTGGGTGGATGGTACGTGGCCAATCGCAATAAACACGCCGTGTACACCAAGCTCAGTAATTTCGCCTGTGAGTGTGCTTTTAAGGCGCACGCCGGTGACGCCCAAAGGCTCTTCGGTGCCAACGACTTCGTCGAGAACATGATTCCATTGAACTTCAATATTTGCTGCCGCAAAAAGCCGGTCCTGCAGGATTTTTTCAGACCGTAACTCGTCGCGGCGGTGAACCAGCGTTACCTTCGAGCATATGTTCGATAAATACAATGCTTCCTCAACTGCGGTATTGCCGCCACCGACCACGATCACTTCTTTGCCGCGGTAAAAGAAACCATCGCAAGTGGCGCAAGCTGATACGCCGTAACCATTGAATTTTTCTTCCGAAGGTAGGCCAAGCCAGCGTGCCTGGGCACCGGTTGCCACCACAATGGTGTCAGCGGTGTATATCGTGCCACTGTCTCCGACGGCACGTTTTGGCACTGCTTTTAGGTCAACTTCGTTGATCAGGTCGTAGATGATTTCTGTACCGACATTTTCAGCCTGCTGGCGCATCGCTTCCATAAGTTCTGGGCCTTGTACCGCATCGGCAAAGCCTGGGTAATTTTCAACGTCAGTGGTGATGGTCAACTGCCCACCAGCCTGCATGCCGGTTACGATCATGGGCTGAATATTGGCGCGGGCTGCATAAATCGCGGCGGTGTAACCCGCCGGGCCTGAACCAATGATCAGCATTTTGCTGTGTTTAGTGTCGCTCATAACCGAAATCCTTCTGGTGCTTAGGCAATAGTGCTATTGCGTGCGGCCCTTTACATAATGGCTGGATCGGAAAAAGCCAATAGAATGTCGGGGTTTTCACGATGGATTACACCGATAAGTATGATCGAATGCGGCGATTTGTTTCTGTCAGGAGTGATTTTCAAGCTAGAGTGATCTGCTTGAGAAGCTACACGGTGCCTGATACGTTGAGATGAAGCTTCACAGAATAAAGGGAAAGATCGTGATTACATTGTTTTGGTGCCCGCGTACACGGGCCGCACGCGCGCTATGGATGTTGGAGGAACTTGGTCAGCCGTTTGAAGTCAAACAAATCGATATTCGCGATGAGGACTCAAAAAATAACCCGATGTTTCGCGCTGCTAGCCCTATGGGCAAGGTGCCAGCTTTGATGGACGATGAGGTTTTGATCTCGGATTCGGCTGCCATATGCCTGTATTTGGCAGACCGCTACGCTGATGCGGGCCTTGCACCAGCCTTCGATTCACCGGGCCGGGGACGTTTTCTTTATTGGATGATGTTCACGCCTGGGGTTCTGGAGCCGGCCATGGCGGAAAAGTTTGGCGGCTGGGAAACCAACAAACTTTCTCACGGCTGGGGCGACTTTGACAGTATGATCGAAACGCTGGAAAGTGGCTTGAAACAGGGGCCATGGTTGATGGGCGAAAGCTTCAGCGCCGCCGATGTAGTGGTAGGCTCGTCTGCCAACTTCTTGAAGATGTTCAATATCCTGCCTGACAGTCCTGTGATCGAAGCCTATATCGCACGCTGCCTGGAGCGCCCAGCGTACCAGCGAACTATCGCGCGCGACGATACGGCAGACTAGCTAGGCAGCCAATGCGGTTTCTGGTGTCTTAGCCTCTGCAATTGCTTCAGGACGTGTCTGGGCACTTACGTTAGCCGCGGCCAGATAGTGGCTTGGCTCAGCAATATTCAGCGCGGTGCGCACATCCGCGTATGGCTGGGTTAGCAATTGCTCCCAGTCCTGACCCGGCAACCATGCCGCTTTGCGGCCTGCCCGGTATGCCTGCCAAACGGCCTTAAGCACACCGTTGCCGGGGAACTGCCGACTGTATTTAACCGCGCCCATAGCGGCGATGGCGGCAAAACCCAGGCTTTTGGTTTGCGGGTATGAAAAAGCGACAACGCATATTTCGCCCAAGCCATCGCGGCCAAAGCCTGAAACCACATGCCACAGGTCGTGCATTTCGCGGGTGCGCATAGTGTAGCGTTCCAGTTCTGCGTGGCTCATGCCTTCGTAGGCTTCCTCGCTGGCCTCAACCAAACCTTCAGCGGTGATACCCTCGCGGGTCATGAAGTCCAGATATACTCGGCCAAGCGACCCTTCGGGTAGCTGGGCGAGAGATGCGCGGTCCGCCAATGTGTCCAGCAAGTCAATGTCATTTTTTAGGATATTGGCGCCAATATCCGTTTTAGCGAAACGCTTGTATTGCTTCCAAAGCGACTTGCCGGTCAGCGAGCGCATGATGGTGAACACCTGTTTGGTGTCCTCTGGTTCAGCCATCAGGGCGCGTAGGGCATTCCATGCAGTGCGAAACGCCATTTTTGGTGGTATATATGTTTCACTTGTAGCTGAAAGTGGTGCTGTTGCTGCTGAAGTTGCCATTTTGAATATCCTTATCGACATAATTGTTAGTATTCATATATGAATTTATAAACATAAATGTCAATATATAAAATATCTCAATGCGACTTCTGTTGAAAGCAACGTGTTACATGGAATGAGATGCTGATGCTTAGACCACAAGAAGCGGCGAATTATCCGCGGGACAGCGCGATGATGATGGTTTGGGTGATCGAGGACGTTGGCCGCGCGGGTTACTCGGCGGCGGCCTGCATAATCGGGGCCGGGCGGGTCTCGTTGATAACGTGCTCAAGTGACAAATAGTCAGTGGGCTTCGTGATGTTCAAATCGCGGCGTACACGGTCAAGTGGCTGGGTCAGCAGATATTCCCAGTCCAGACCAGGGAACCACTTGGCTTTGCGGCCTGTGCGGAAAGCTTTCCACGCTGCGCGGAAAATGCGACTTCCGGGAAACAGTTGGCGAAAATGGTAGGCGCCCATCAGCGCAATAGCGGCAAACCCCAAGCTTTTAGTTTGCCCGTATGAGAAGGCCACAACACACACTTCGCCCAGTCCATCGCGGCCATAACCAGTGACCACGTGCCACAGGTCATGCATTTCGCGGGTGCGCATTACATAGCGTTCCAAATCTTTGTCAGTAAAGTCGGTGTATACCTCTTCACTGGCTTCAACCAGCCCTTCAGCTGTAATGCCTTCGCGCTCCATAAAGTCGATGTACGCTTTGCCCAAAGTGCCTTCCGGCAACTGCTGAAGCGCAGCGCGGTCCGCTAGTGTTAACAGCAGATCACGCTGTTCCGCCAGAATTTGTTGACCACTTTCCAATCCGCGAAACTTCACATATTGCTTCCATAAAGACTTTCCGGTTAGCGCTCGCATAATAGTAAACACCTGTTTGGTGTCTTCCGGGTCTGCGATAAGTGCCTGTAAGGCTCGCCACGCGGTACGAAACTCCATCGATGGATGCTGGAAGGTTTGCGTGGTCATTGTGGTTGTCCTTGTGCTCTCTATGGGCGCTGGGTTATCGTTCTTGCAGTCGCCGTAAGCGGCGAGCTATTCTGGTTATCAACAAAACTGTTAATAAGACTATCGCACAAATGGGTAAAATATCAATGACAACTGCAAAAGAATGACGGTCACACCCAAACAGGCACTGACAAAACGCGTGCGTCGCAGCGTTGTAGAAGCTCGTGCGTTGATTTTGTCTGCTGCGCAAACTCGGTTGGCGGACGTGGGGCCGGAAGGCCTGCAGATCAAAGAGATTGCTGCCATTGCCGGTGTAACGCACTCTACAATCCTGCATCACTTTGGCAGCGCCGAGGGGCTCCGAACTGCATTGGCGGAGCGGATGGTGGAAAAATTGCTGGGTGACATTCTTGCGGTGATGGATCAGCGCGAAAAGATGGACCCCAGCGACAACACCATATTATTCCGGGTATTTGAAGTGCTGTCTGATGACGGCAACGCCCGTTTGCTGGCTTGGTCAATGCTGAAGGGCACCAATTTGGAGCAGGGACGGGATACCCTTGAGGGTCTGTTTGATCAATTGCTTGTAGGTGTTGTTGACGCAGTGAAGACCTCGGCCGGAGATATGATAGTTAACGATAGCGTTGCCGAGCGACAGGCGCGCTTCATCATTTACCTGGTAGCCGCAACGGCAGTGGGTGACGGCGTTGCAGGCAGCTATTTGGCTAAATTCGTTGGCCTCGAAGGCGAGGATGCGACTAGCGGTTTTCGTGACTGGTTCGCCGGACGTCTGTTTAGCTAAAACTTGTTACTCTCTAAAAAATCATACCTACAACAATATCCCACAGCAGGCCTGCGTTGGTTAGTGTGGCTTTGCGAGTGTCTACCGGCTGGCCGTTAATCCATGTGCCCAGCACCACGGTGTTTTCGATCTCATTCACTGGCACGGTTACAAGGTTACTGGACAGCATCACAAGGTCTGCTTGTTTGCCCACTTCCAGGCTGCCGCGCTCGCTCTCCAGTCCCAATTGCCGCGCCCCGTTGATGGTCAAAGCGCGCAAGGCCTGCTCGCGTGATAGAGTTTCACCCGCGCCGACGACAGGCCCGCCACTATTCGGCTGCCGTGCCAACATGGTGACCAGCGAGCTCAGCGGTCCAATGGGCGTGGCGGGCGTGTCGCTGTGCACGGTCACACGGTGCCCGGCCCTCAGCGCTGTTCCGATGGGCATATAGCGCTCCGTACGTTCCTGCCCAAATAGGGCAGGCAACTTGTCGCCGTAAAAACGCACATGGTCGATGAAAAAACTGGTGGTGATGTCAAGCGCGTGGGCGCGGGCCAACTGCTCTGCTGTTATCAGTGCATTATGCTCCAGCCGGTGGCGGTGGTCGGCCCTTGGATTGGCGGCCAACACTCGCTCGGCCACATCTAACACTCGCTCAACTGCCATCTCGCCCTGTACATGGGTGGCGATCTGAAAACCACGGGCGTGATAATCTGCAAACTGCGCTTCATAGTCCGCAACAGGGATCATAACTGCGCCGCGATGGCCTGGCTTAAGATGCAGTCGCTCGGTGGTTAGCGGCGTTGTCTCATACGGGTCCGCTACAGCTGCGCCGCCTGCATAGGGGCTGCCGTCCATCCAGAATTTTACTCCGACAACCGGAGCAGTAGCTGCGTTTGCCTCCGGTGTTTGGCTGGCGGTGATTTGGTGGGGCAGTCCGTAAATGATGGTTTGAACCGGCGAATGTGGATTGCCCGCCCGACGCTTCAACAGGCTAATCGGGTCCGCGTCGTTGCCCACAGGCCCCATGGTAGCAACGGTTGTATAGCCCGCTTTGGCATAGTCTGCGAAAAACAAACTCAGCAAGAGGTCGTTGGCTCCAGCCGGTGGTGGCGGCATTGCACTGAACAATACGCCGATGGCCCCCACTTCGCGCACGGTGCCGGTGAGCAGGCCATTTTCGTCGCGCACAAACTCGCCCGCTGGCGGATTGGCCACGTCGCCGACAATGCCTGCCGCTTCCATCGCTGCCGAATTGGCATAAGCGTCATGCATCATTTGCGTCAGGATCAACAGCGGTTTGTCAGGTGAAAGGGCGTCCAGCTCCGCGAGTGTTGGTGGCTCCAGATCATCGATCATCACCGGGTCCCAGCCGAAAGCGAGAACCCAGTCTCTTGTGCTGTCTGTTACACCCTCCCGCAAGGTTTGCATGACTTCTGCGCGGTTTTTGTGCGCAAACCCACTTGCGTCAATGGTGGCGGCGAACTGTGCGGCGGCAATCGGGTGGGAGTGTGGCTCGATCAGTCCGGGCATGAGAGATGCGCCGTTCATGTCTACCTCATCCGCGCCGCCGGAACCCTCAGCCACCGCGCGCATGGCCGCAAGGGTGCCGACGCCAGCGATGCGGCCATCATTGACATAAAGCGCCTCAGCGGTGGGCTGCAAAGGGTTCATGGTAACAATGGGTCCACCAGTGAAAATCAGTTTTTCAGGAGCGGTGGCAGGCTTCAGCCACAGCCAGCCCGCAAGCGCTATAACACCAATTACTGCCGCGGCGCGCAGTGCCCGTTTATGCCATTTTCCCATGGTTGTCCCCTTAGTTACCTTACATGAGCTAACACGATTAGGGGGATTGGCAAATGGTTGGCCTGGGGCGAAGTTTAGCGGTAGTCGTTAACCAGTTCACCGTTGGATGACTGTTCAAATTGTGGCAGATCGTCGGTTATCTGATAAAAATCCGGTTTTTCACTCACATAGATATGGCCCATGGTTTTCAGTCCGGTGGGGCCGTCCAGGGTGCTGGCAATAATGCCGGTAGCGTCCAATTCAAATGGCTCCCAAAATAAGCCTGCGCCGCATTCACGACAGAACCCGCGCCGGGCAACATCAGACGTTTGGTACCAGCCAAGGCCGTCAGTTTTTGTCATTGAAATATTAACTTTATGCGCTTTTGTGTGCGGTCCATACCCGCCGTGCTGTTTTTGGCAATAACTACAATGGCAGTTGACCACATCGCGCAGCGGCCCCTTGACTTCGTATCGTACAGCACCGCACAGGCAGCCGCCTGTTGAAACTTGTTCGGTGTTTTCCATGATGATCCCCTTATTCTTCCCTTGGCACAAATATGGGGTGGGGGAGAATTTTTGAAAGGGCAGGCCGCGCGAAAATTGCTTGGCCGACGAGTTAGTTTCGCTTGCTCGTATGCTTCCCGGTTTGTAGGCTGCCTACCAACGCTCGCCCAATTTAAGGAAAATATATGTTTCGTTCGGTTCTGATGTCTGTTGCCCTAGCGGTTTTATTTTGTATACCCGCGAGCGCAGTTAGCTCGACAGATGGTTTGTTTGAAACCCTACAGGCCAATTGCGGCAAGTCTTTTCAGGGTACTGTGGTTCGCGCACCTGAGGGTGACCCCTGGCGCAGTGCCAAGCTGGTGATGCATATCCGTGACTGTTCCGATACCCAGATTAAAGTGCCACTTCATTATAACGATAACCACTCGCGAGTGTGGATTGTGACCCGCATTGAGGGTGACCGCCTGCGCCTGAAGCATGATCATAGGCACGAAAACGGCCATTCGGACGCTGTTACCATGTATGGTGGCGAAACGGCGCCCGGTGACGGTGCACCCGGTGACAGTGATGCTGACTTCATTGTGGACGCGGAAAGCGTGAAGATATTTTTCGATAACGGCAACACCCGCAGCCCGGACAATGTGTGGAGCATGGCGGTTAAGGGTACCACTTTCACATACGGCCTTGTGCGCCCAGACCTGGACTTTATGGCGGCGTTTGATTTGACTAAGCCAGTTGCGACACCGCCAGATGCATGGGATTTAGTCTCCTCAAGTCACGATTAGCAATTCGAGTAATGCGAGACCAAAGCGGCATTATTACGAGCTTGTTCATTTTTCTATTGATAATACGAACGTTCGTTCTATATATATTCTCAAGCCCGAGAAACGGGTAGTGAGGATGGAAAAGGACGTCAAATGGATGCTATCAACGAGTTATTGGTGCGGTATGATGCCTGGTTTGAAGTAACCGAATGGATCGGTTTGGCCTTTATTGGGTTGGCTGCAATTGAACTGATGTGGGACGCTGCGACGCGCACAGGCCGCAAATTCAGCGAAACACTGGCCAATGGTATGGTTGCGGTTGGTTACGAAGTTTCGGGTTATCTGGTCAGCGCCGCCGCTGTATTGATTACCTATTATTTTGTCCAACCGTTTGCGTTGTTTGAAATAGAGATGACTCCATGGACCTGGGTGCTTGCTATTCTGGTTGCTGATTTTTGTTATTACTGGATGCACCGGGTTGAGCATGAGGTACGCTTCTTCTGGGCTTATCATGTCACGCATCATTCCTCACCAGAATTTGACCTGACAACAGCTTATCGCTTGTCATGGGTTGAAGGGCTCTTTGAATGGATATTTGTAATACCCATGTTGCTGCTTGGATTCGATGCTGTTGCAACAGTTATCTCGTTAATCGTTGTCGCTACATACCAAACGTGGATACATACGCAGAAAATTGGCAAGCTCGGGATCCTGGATAAAGTTATCAACACGCCGTCTGCACACCGGGTACACCATGGATCAAACCCCAAGTACCTTGATAAAAATTATGGTGGTATACTGCTGGTGTGGGACCATTTGTTTGGTAGCTATCAAGCGGAAGAAGAACAGGTGAAATTCGGAATCACGAACCCGGTCGAAAGCATCAACCCTTTTGTGATTAACTTCCATGAATATGCCGCTATCGCCAGAGATATGTGGCGGGCCAAAAACTGGGGGAACCGCTGGAAATATCTTTTCGGTCGCCCCGGGTGGGTGCCGGAAGAAGGTTCAGAACAATTGAGGAAAGGCCCACAGCATGGCGCGCAGTAAAGACGATGCGCTTGAAAAAAAGCGTAAAACGGAAATTCTGGAAGCGGCGGCCCGTTGTTTTGTTGCTAAAGGTTTTCATCAGGCCAGCATGCGCGCAATTTGTGCTGAAGCCGGACTGAGTGCCGGGGCAGTTTATAACTATTTCTCAAGTAAAGATGCGATAATCGAAGGCATGATTGCATGGGAATTTGAAGAGATACAAGAGCTAGCAGCTTATCTGTCTTCCGAATCGAATGCGCTAACTGCAGTGGTGGAATCAGTTCGCTCAATCGTCAAAGAAACTACAGTTAATGATGCTCAACTTTATACAGAATTGGTAGCGGAAGCTGGGCGCAACGAAACACTGCGCGCTAAATTCGATGAAACTGATGCTGCGCTGCAAACATGTTTGCTTGGGGCGATCAAACGAGGCCAAAACAGTGGTCAGATCACCAAGCGGCAGAGTGCGGACGCGTTGTTGTCTATCGTAACTGCAATTTACGAAGGGTTTATAGGACGCATCGGTTATGAGCTGGCTGGAGCCGAAGCGCCCAAGCCAGACCTTGCCGCTTATGCGACCATGAACGTATTAAAACCTTGACGGGAACGCTCTTTTTAACTGAGTTTGTCCAGTAATCTGTCGGGATGGACACCGTCCACATAACCCATGAAAGCATCATGGATTGAATAGCCCATTAGTTCGCGCACGCGTTTGGGCAGCTTTGCCGCGTCAGCCGCAGGCATTGTGGCCATCATATTTTCAAGCTGGCGTGCCCAGCCGGGGCAATATTGCGGCGTAACAATAAGGCGCGAACTGTTTGACCTGTTGGCTCCGCCCCGGTGCCACAGGGTACCCTTGGCCACCATCAACGAGCCTGATGGCAGCGTAACCTTCAGTGCATCAGCATGGGGTTTGGGGTCAAAGTTCACATCGCGCTCACGCGGGTCATAGGCATCCTCGAAGTCGGGCATAGATATTTCAGGTTTGGTCCACAGGTGGCTTTTCGCGATGATTTCGGTGGCACCGTTGGTTTCCGACATATCGTCGATTGCCCAAAAGGCGCTGACGCCATACGGCGGGTGCGGCAGGGGAATGTTCACCTGGCTATCATCATAGTGCCAGTCTTGCACTGTCTCGCCGGGGTGTAGGTTGATAGCAAGAAGAGCCGATAATAAGCTTGAAACACCTAATTCCCGTTCGACAAAAGCCATCACTAACGGGTGCATCACCATTTTTGAGAAAACATCGGGAGATTTTGCCAATAGCGCATAAACCCGGTTTGATTTGAAGCCTTCAAAATCATTGCGCCCGGTTTTGATCAGGTAAGGTTCGAGGGCCGCCCGCACATTGTCCACATCCTTTGGTGGCATGACGTTTTCAAAAGTAACATAGCCCTGTTTGTCATATTCGGCGCAGCAGTCATCGAAGCTGCGACCGCCTAGCCAGGGCGCTAGAAGGTCTTGGTCAACTTCATTAGCGTGCTTTGGTTGCTGGTCCATGCTCCAATTCCCCTCAGTCTTTGATTTATGTCGGAACAGCGGCGCGGCAATAAAAAAGGCCCCGGAGAAACCGAGGCCTTTCATACTCAAAACTCTATTCGGGGACTGGCTGAGGACTACAGCTCGTCAGCGTGCTTGCCAAGATAGTCAGCTACACCGGCTGCGTCGGCTTTCATGCCGTCATCGCCTTTGTTCCAGCCAGCAGGGCAAACTTCGCCGTGTTCTTCGTGGAACTGCAGTGCTTCAACAAGGCGCACAAACTCGTCCACGTTGCGGCCCAGTGGCAGGAAGTTGACATATTGGTGCCAAACCATGCCGTCTTTACCGATAAGGAATGTGCCGCGAAGCGAAATGCCGTCTTCTTCGATGAGAACGTCATAGTCGCGGGCGATTTGTTTGGTTTTATCTGCCACCATTGGGAAATCAACAGGGCCGAGGCCACCTTCAGCGGTTGGTGTGTTGCGCCATGCAGCGTGGGTGTGCTCGCTGTCGACAGACACGGCAACAACCTTCACACCCAGTTCCTTGAACTTGTTCATGCGGTTGTGAAACGCCAGAATTTCTGATGGGCAAACAAAAGTGAAATCAAGCGGGTAGAAAAACACCAGGCCGTAATCGTCGCCGATATAGTCCTTGAGGTTGAAGGCGCCGTTGATTGATCCGTCTGCCATAACGGCGGCGGCAGTGAAGTCTGGTGAGGGTTTTCCGGCAAGTACAGCCATGGGGTAGCTCCTGTTATTTGGGTATGGGGTTGGTCTATCTTTACGCAGGCCGATGCTGTTCGGATGTTAACGGGGTGCCGGTATACTGCCGGTCATTAGCATCTGCTCGCAGCATCAAAATCCTTGTTAAAATCTGGCGACACTCTAGGCTTTATTGGCGCAAAATCAATATCGGGATATCGATTATTGTAATCGACAAAACCGATTAATGACAACGATAGGCTTGATAGCTTTCACTTAGTGAAACAGGCTAAGTTATTCAAGCCTGTATCGCCCGCTATTCAGTAATTTTGGGTCGTAATATATGAGAGGATACCCATATAGGGGCAGTAGAGCGTGTTAATTCCGGCAATAGACCGATTGAAAGATGCGCGAACGATGTGAATTGAGGTCACGGCGAGGGGCCTGTGGAAACACTTGATGACATACTGCGCTATAGCGCTTTTGGTCTTTTGATATGGTTAGCGATTTTGACCGGGAGAGATTTCTGCGACCGGTTGGCTGGACGACTGGGGGCATTGTCTGCGCTTTCTTCTGCCGCATATTTGGTTGCCACAAAGCCCGGCCTTAATCTGTTCGGGCTTGATTTGGATTTGGCTCTGGTTCCGATTTATGCCGCTTCACCTGCATTGGTGTGGTTGTTTTGCCTGTCTCAATTTGATGACAACTTCAAGGTTACGAATACACATCAATTTTTGGTGTTTACAAAAATGACCACGGGTGCTGCCGGTTACATTAGCTGTAAAATGGGAAGTATCGAGCTTTTCTGGCCGTTAATGGCCGTCTCCACAACAATTCTGATCGGACTGCTTGTTCATTTGGCCTTTATCGCGTGGCACGGTCGGCATGAGGATTTGGTAGAGGACCGCCGACGATTTCGCAGTGTTTTTGTCACTGGGGTCATTTTAACGTCGGCAGGTATTTTGATTTCGGAGACCTGGCTTCGGGGTAGCGACATGGAGGCATATGGCCTTACGCTTCAGGCCTCTGCATTTTTAGCAATTACGATTTTTCTTCTGTGGCGCTTGTCGTCTCCCGGAGGGGAGGACTTGTTCTTCAGGGTAAGCGAAACTGATCGCCAGATTAGCGGTGGTCACTGTGACCTTTCAGCAGCTGATCAGCATGACTTGGATGTTATTCTTGGTCTTGATGGAACTGATCTGGTTCTGGAGCCTGGGCTTACAATTGCGAAACTGGCGGAAAGGTTAAAAATTCCCGAGCACCGCCTAAGGCATTTGATTAATCAACATATGGGTTACAGAAATTTCGCGGATTTTTTTAAATCATCATAGAATTCAGGCGGCGAAGACCAGACTCTCCGATTTGAATGATCGAAATACGCCGGTTTTGACGGTGGCAATGGATATGGGCTATGGCTCGCTTGGTCCGTTCAATCGAGCGTTTAAGGAGCGTACCGGTCTGACCCCGACAGAATTTCGTTTGCAGTCTTTGACGAATGGTGTTGCTGCGGCAAAATAGCATTTGATCCTATGAGTGTCTTCGGTAGAAACTGATGTTTACAATTTCGAAGACGATAATTTAAAGGTAACGCCCGAAATGATCGAGTTATTGGATACTGTGTTTCGGTTCGGCGCTGTGTTTTGTTGTGCGCTGACGGCGATGCTCGCGCTTCGGGACGCGCGTAGCCAGCTGGCGGCGCGGCTGGCTGCCGCTTTGTCGATTTGTACCATCAGCTTTATGCTGGTTACTGCGCCCGGAATGGGCGACATCGTTGGTTCGTGGATGGTGCTACTTGAAGTTATAGGTCTGGCAGCACCCGCCGTTCTTTGGTTGTTTTCCATGTCGCTTTTTGATGACAAGTTTCGCATCAAGCCGATACATATTGTTGTCGCGGTTTTGTTTTGGCTGTCAGGCTTTGCTATCGTTGTAGAGTATTATTATCTCTACGGAAATTTTGCCGCCATTTCTCCGGCAGAACTCCACGGTGCTGTGCGCGACGAAGGCGTATGGTTTAAATTTTTCAAGCCTTTTGGCAATCTACTCAAGCTCGGTTTGATTGGGCATATGCTTTATACAGCGTGGCAAGGCCGGGATGATGACCTTCTGGAAGGGCGTCGCAAGTTTCGGTTTACTTTTGTGGTAGGCGGAGCCTTTGTATTGGGTGTTGTTGTGTTTTCGCTTAGTTCCGCAGCCAAACTTACGCCGGACAGTGTTCGGATGGTTGATCTTGTAATTTCGGGCGCGGTTCTGGCGATTGTTTTTTATCTTTTGTGGAATGTGATCCGGATAGACAGCGAATGGCTTTTGGGTGACTTGAGCGCCGCAAAACCTGTCAAGCCTGAAGGGCTATCTGAACCCACAGATGAATTAGATATGGCGCGGTTAAATGACCTGGCAGCAAACGCGGCGCTTTTGGAACAGGGTCTTACTATCGCAAAATTGGCTGAAATTGCCAAAGTACCGGAACACAGACTGCGCCGCCTAGTTAACCAACACATGGGCTATCGTAATTTCGCTGATTTTTTAAATCATCACCGTGTTGAGGCCGCAAAGGATCGACTCGCCGATACTGAAGAGCGGCACACACCGGTTCTCACCATTGCAATGGAACTGGGCTACGGCTCGCTCGGGCCGTTCAACCGTGCGTTCAAAGAGCGGACCGGGCAAACGCCGACTGAATTTCGCCGCGGGTTTTTGGGTAGCGTGTAAAGGCGAATTATGTCAGCCTAATAGCCTGTTGGTGGCCAGCTAATATGGAAGCACCCGTATGGACATAGAGGCGTATGGCTGAATTATCCCAAATTGGAATACTCGAAGCATTTTTCCGGCTTTCCGGCATCAGCCTATTCTTGTTGATCGGTATTTTGATACTACGTGATTTTGCGGACCGGCAGGTTGCATGGCTGGGCGCCTGGGCTTCCTTGTCCGGAGCTGCTTATTTGATTTGTACAAATCCTGCGCTGAGCAACTTCTTTAGCGATGGCAGGTGGTTAGTGCAGTCTTTTTGCCATACCGGGCAGATTGCCATATGGCTGTTTAGTCTTTCGCAGTTTCGCGACAAACTGAAATTGTGGCCGCACTATGCGATGATCAGTGTCGCCTTTTATCTTTGGGGCAGGCTCTATTTTGACTGGTATTTCTACGACGAGTCAGCGATCGGAGACCTGGTTGAATATATTAACACCGCTGCCCGTTTTGGTTTGATTGCTCATATGGTCTATGTGGCTTGGGCTGGCCGAGGCGATGATTTGATAGAGACACGCCGAAAGTTTCGAATGATCTATATTGTTACAGTTTCTATCACTGTCTTGGCCGTAGTGATCGCGGAGACAATGTATGACCCGATGGCTCTGCAAAATGATCAAATCACATTGGTGCAGTCATTGGGATTGTGGCTGCTGGCGCTTGTTCTTGTTTGGCAGGTTACCAAGTTACGGACAGTGGCTTTGTTTGGCGGTGAAGCAGCGGGTCGAAGTGGAGCGAAGCCCCAATTAGCTGATCCCAACGAACGGCATGATCTTGACACCGTTGAGCGGCTGATCGAATCCGAAGAACTCTATCTCAAACCGGGGCTGACCATTGCCGGTCTTGCGGTGGAAGCTGGTTTACCTGAGCATCGATTGCGACGGTTAATCAATGTGCACCTAGGGTACCGTAACTTCGCTGATTTCCTCAACCACTACCGAATCGCCGCTGCGAAAGACCGACTATCTTCGGTTAAAGAACGCAATATTCCGGTGCTAACAGTGGCAATGGACCTGGGATACGGATCTCTGGGGCCTTTCAACCGTGCCTTCAAGGAACGCACCGGCGTAACACCAACTGCGTTCCGCAAAAAAAGGCTGGCCGATAGTTAAAAAGGCTAGCCGATTTCTTGAAAACACTGTCAATTCCGAAATCGGCGAGAACCAAATGCTGTTTCGTGCGTTTATGTTTACGAGCGTTGGCAACAACTAAGCATTTCCTTCCCGGACTTTGTTAATGCTCGACCTAAACAAGCACCCAACAAAAGGGTGCAGGTAAAGCGAGGATAGCAAAATGGACTATTCATTATTGGAAAAGATCACTGCCTGGGCGGGTGAAATGGCATCCCAACTTCCTTTTTGGTTTGCTTTTGATTTCGCACGATATGTTATCGGTGCCGGTGGTGTTTATTTGATAGTGAACGTTTTGCTGTCCCGCCGACTTTCAAACCGTAAAATCAGATCGAAAACCCCCAAGTTTAGGCAAATGGCTCGCGAATTCAAAAGTTCCGTTTTCGCGGTACTGGTCTTTTCATTTACGGGTTTGTTGACCCATATCGGCATCGATGCGGGCGTCATTACCATCTACGTTGATGATCCCTCATACGGTACGGTATACTTTATCGGTTCGCTGGTTCTTATGATCCTTGCGCAGGACGCCTATTTCTATTGGACACATAGGCTTTTGCATCTCCCCAAGGCTTTTAGGCGCGGGCATTCCGAACATCATAAGTCGATAAACCCGACACCGTGGACCGCCTATAGCTTCAACGCTGTTGAAGCTGCAGTCCATGCGGTCTTTGTTCCTCTGTTTTTACTTTTTCTCCCCATGCATGGCTTCGCAATCTTTCTGTTTCTCACTCATATGATTATCAGAAACGCGGTTGGACACTCAGGTTACGAATTGTTTCCCCGCGGCTGGGCTGTGCACCCAATTTTAGGACAAATCACAATGGTTACTCATCACGACATGCATCACTCAAACGGTAATTCAAACTTCGGTCTTTATTTCACATGGTGGGACCGGATGATGGGCACTGAACATCCTGATTATCTTGCCCGTGCAACTGGCAACCCTGCAGCTGCTCGCAGATCAATTGGTGCTCGCGCTACTGCCGCAACTGTCTGATGGCTGCCGCGACAATTGCCAGCCCTTCTAAAGCGCAAGACGACGACATTCAGGGTCTTTGGTTGGCAGCAGACGGCAAAACAATTGTAGAAGTTGATCGATGCAACAAAAAAACAAGCCGTATTTGCGGCACAGTTGTTTTCCAGGATGGCTCTAATGTAGACGGCGAAGTTGGCATGCAACTGCTCAAGAATTTCAAAAGTGCCCATGTTCAAAATATGCGGCGCTGGGAATCCGGCAAAGTTGCCAAGCTCGGCGGTGGCAAAGCAACCAAGGGCAATATGGTATTGCTCGAAGACGGTGGTCTGAAAATCACTAGCTGCGCTCGTGGTCGGTGCTCGAACCAGACTTGGAGCCGCCCAAGCGACGCAATGGCGCAAAAGGCCGCAACAGTAAGTGGTGGTCAATAGTCACTAAAATCGCTTTCTGAACAAAAAAAAGGGGTTCCCATCGGGGAGCCCCTTTTACTGGGAATATGAATGAGTTTACTGGCGAATGGCCGAGATACCTTTTTCCGACAGATAAACCTGAACGCTTTGCTTGCCGACCAGATGGGCAGCCCCAACCGCGATAAACACAGTCCCGCTGCCGCGCATTAGTGTCTCTATCTGCGATGCCCAATCGAAATTCCTGCGGGTCAAAAGCGCTTCCATAACTTCATTTTGCCCGGCCATGCCGGTCACCAGCATGTCGTCAATTGCAGCTTGGTCGCCGATCTGCCAAGCTTGAACCAACTTAAGAATTTGATCAGGCTCGTCGATAGACTGTCGCAGTCCTTCTTCGAGGAAAAACACTTCAGCTTCCGGCGACATTCCACTTAGTATTTGCATTTGCTGTTCGTCCGTTTCGAAGTAACCCAGTGTTTTTCCGGCGCGCACTGCCTCTGCGCCTAATACGCGCTCCACGCCCGCATTGGGGTCACCGCCCAAGGATTGAATTTGCAGGGCCGCCAACGCTATTCCAACAAACCAGGGACGCAGGGGCTCGAAGTTTCCAGCAGCACCTTCCATGCCGTATTGTGTAAGAACTGTAGCTAATTGTTGGTTGCTGGCTTCACTCAATAGGCTCGAGAGTGTTGTTCCGGGCGGGTTCAATCCATATTTCGCGATCAACGCCTGCGCCGCTTCCGGGTTGGAAGTATCAGCCGGGGCTTCGAAAATTACGGTTTCAGCAGCACTGAAGGCAGCTTCCACTTGTGCCGACTTCCAATTCAGCTCCGGGTTCAAGATATGGATGGTGCCAAAAAGATAAACCTCGCTGTCGTCGTCGGTTAACTTCCATAAGGCAGGATTGGGGACGGCGACCGTTTCCGGCTTAGAGGCGGCCTCCTGATTGGCAAATGCTAAATTGACGAAAGCTGGCAGGCTTACAATCAGTAATGATGCCAGCGAAAGCATTGCTAGTTTTTTAATTTGGAAGTTGAAAATCATTATTTACCCTCATTTTTCCGCGCTTGGCCGACAAACCCTAGCCGAGCACCATCGTTATACGAATTAGTACCGTACAAAAACAGTGCCAGTTTGGGTTATTTCTAGGTGTGAAGATGAAACGGCGTTATTTGTCGCCCAGTTGCTCTTTCAGCGTTTTAAGGCATGCAGTCGCTATTTCGGTCTGTAGCCGCACGCTCGTACTGCCAGATTGTTTGCTTGCTTTGATCAGATTAGAAAGTGTGTCCTCAAGGATATGTAGCGTTGCCTGCAGATCATTTTCTGTCTGTTCGCTTTCACTTTGTGCTTTTTCCACTTCAGCCTGACGTTCTCGCAAGCTGTTACCAAGGGCGGCTGAAACTGAATCGCCAATGAGGTCTTTCAGTACTTCGGCGGCAATATTTGCCAGTGGTTTGTCAGCCATTGAGGGACTATTCGGCGATGTATCAGTTAAGGATGAACTCGGCAAAGCTGGGGCAATCTTGGGCGGTGCAGATGTCGAGGCCGGCGCGGGCACTGCCGTGCGGTCGATATTTTCATCGATTATGGTTTGCCTGTTTGCCTTAGGCTGTTGCTCAGAGGCGGCCGGTTCAATAAAGAGCGCCGCTTCAAGGCTGTTGTCCGGGGCGACGCTTGCTTGCGGTCCGGGTAAATCTAACGAAGGCTGTTCGTGCGCAGAAACTGGTGTCATGACACCGTCATATCCTTCGAATGTACCGCCGTTCGCACTGAAAATTGGCGTTGCTTCCAAGGTCCAAAATCTAAGTTTGATATCATCATTCTCCAAGGCAATCGGAGCGTCATGTATAGTGCTGCGTCGTTGGAAAGCGCGCGAAACCGGATGCCCCAATTTGCTTTGCAAGCCGAGCATATCTAAAATGGACCCACCCACCAACGAACGCGACCGATCAAACAAAAGGGCGCCGTTATTGGAAATATTGGCAACAAGACCGTCGCGGTCGCTTTGCCAGGACCAACTGCCCGGCCTGGACGGCAATGCCACAGGCTTTCGTTCAGGAGTGTCACTTGGAATAGGCACACTAACCTGTTCAGACAGAACCGTACCAGTTTGCATCTTCTCGCCGCTTTTTTCCAACCGGTCAGCAATCAAGTCTTTGTCAGTTCGTAGAATGCGAAGCTGGGCGGCGTGCCGGTTGTCCTCCTTCGAATCAGGCGTGCTGGGCTGTCGTGCGGCTTGGCTTGCAGGTGCTTCGTCGGCAGATGCTTGGTCAGTCTTACTTGTCGTTTCAGGTGTTTGCGACGCTTCACGTACAGCTTTTGGCGTTTGGCCCCCTTGTGTAGTCGCGGCGTGTTCGGGGTTTCCCGCTTGGTGTTTCTCGCTGCGACGGAAAGGCATTATGGTTTCGTCACCATGCATCGCGCCCAAGTCATCGCGCCATAAGGCAAGGGTAGACTGGTTGTCAAACGGCGGTGCAGCTGGCGCTGCGCGCGCCAGCGCAATCCAGACATTGGCAGACAAATCACTCCGCGACGCGATCACATGGTGATGGTCGCGGCCGGTGCGAGCAATTAACTCAATAATATCATCTTCAGTGAAGGCGGTGGACAGTAACAGGTCGCCTACAATGTGAGGCCGGTCTTTGGCTAGTCGGTAAGCCAGATCCAGAGGCGGGGTAGAAAGATTGGCAACAAGCTCCGCGACTGTACGGCGAACATCCGGTTCAACATGAGGGACCATCGCCTCGATAACATCAAGCAGCTGATCTCTGGTTGGTTGCTTTATCGGGGCCTTTCCCGTCAGGAACAAATCAACAAGGTTTCGGAACAATAGGGTACGGTCCTCGCCGTCGCGTTCACGCGCGTAGGCAACCAGTTCTTTTATTCTGGTATCAAGGGCATCCAGTTCGAATGCCGATGCGTTTCCCACAGCCAAGCCCTGTATTCGTTACATTCCTCCCAAAAGGAGGAGAAATTAGCGGCCGTCCCTGCCACACTAATGCGTTTTTATTTGAAGCAACATTCGCACCCGAGTCGCTCTTGCCCCCCATTCTACTCAAATCGAATCGGGATGCTAGGAATGATTAAAATTTTAACTATTTTGATCTTGTCCGACGGAATATATCGAAACATAACGAGCCGCCCGTGAAATATAATTGTTTACATTTGGAACTTTATTTCCGAAAGCGCCTTCTATAGGATGCCAATCAAGCGTTGTTATTTTGACGAACATGCGCATGTTCGGGAGGCCGTAATGGTTCGCGTTAAACTCGATGCCGTTGATCGAAAAATCCTTTCCTGTCTTCAATCTGAAGGCCGAATTACCAATGTAGAATTGGCGGACCGGGTTGGCATTACTGCGCCGCCGTGTCTTCGGCGTGTCAGAGCGCTGGAGCAGGAAGGTTACATCAAAGGATATCATGCCGACCTTGAGCAAGAAGCGCTTGGTTATGGGCTTACAGTTTTCGCGATGGTAGGACTGCACAGCCAAGCTGAATCTGACTTGCAGGCTTTCGAGGCCAAAGTACAGATGTGGCCACAAGTGCGTGAATGTTTTATGCTAAACGGCGAAATCGACTTTATTTTGAAGATTGTGGCCGAGGATTTAGGCAGTTTTCAGCAGTTCCTGACGGGTGAATTAACGCCAGCACCAAATGTTGCCAGCGTAAAAACGTCACTTACAATTCGCACCAGCAAACATAAACCGGGTGTGCCGTTGCCCGCGGTGAAGTAACTTCAGAGACTGCGCTAGTTTTAAAACAATATAAAAGCCCGCTGTTTCAGCGGGCTTTATGGTTTCTGGGGCAACAGAAAAGAAGCGGGTTATATATAACCATCTGGGCGTCGTTACTTGAATTCGATCTTGGTGATTTCATAGTAACGATCGCCTCCTGGCGCCTTGACTTCAACTTCGTCATCAATTTTACGACCGATAAGTGCACGGGCGATAGGAGACTTATAGGAAATGCGGCCGATTTTCACGTCGCCTTCGTCAGCGCCAACAATCTGGTACATGACTTCTTCGTCATTCTCATCCAGCATTGTTACGGTCGCACCAAACACGACCCTGTCACCAGACATGGTCTGGGGGTCAAAAATCTCGGCCCTGGATACTTTGCCTTCCAGTTCCATAATGCGGCCTTCAATGTGGCCCTGTTTTTCTTTCGCAGCGTGATATTCGGCATTTTCTGACAAGTCGCCGTGCGCGCGTGCTTCTTCGATCGCCAAAACAACTGCCTGGCGCTCTACTGATTTCAAATTCTTTAGTTCTGCTTCCAGGCGTCGATAGCCTTCTTCAAGCATAGGTACTTTTTCGTTCATGGTTCCCGTCCGGGGTTATTTGATATTTTTCGGTAAGCTTTTTTGCTTGCCTCTCATAAAAACAGGAGCGCCGACCCGGGCGGGGTCGGCGCATCCATGTTCATTATGTAGCGAACTCATCGCGATAAATCAAGTGTAGGCGTCTCAAGCGCAGTAACAGCCTGCCTGACCGTCTTTGTAAGAGCGGACGGCGAGGCCAAACCTCGGTTCAATCACGGCGCTTTTACTATGGAAGAACCTGCCTTATGTTAGCATAAGAGCAACTGTTACCGACCTAACAGCTTAATAGGGTGCAGACAGGATGGACGGCACAGACAATATTCCAGGGACAAGTAGCCCTTTGATTTGGCATACCACCGTCAGGTTGCTGACATATTTTGGCACTGTCATAGCACTGTTGCTTGCTATCATTTTTTTGGCACCGCAGTTTTACGAATTTTTACCGTTTGGCGGCCTCGCCGAAATAGAGGCAAACCGCATGGCGGGAAGCGAGCTTCGGGGCTCGGTCTCGGGTAGGAGTGATATGCTTGAGGTTGTGGCGACGGCGACATCAATCGGTATAGGTCGGCTGGAAGGTGCTGCAACGCTATTTTTTGCCATGCTTGGATCTTTAGCCCTGATGGTGCCGGTGGCCTGGGTATATCGGGCGATCAACGCCAACACTGATTATGATCATTCATTGGCGGCCACGATCATTCTGTTACCACCAGTTGTTGCGGGTATTGTAATTGTGGTGCAGCATAGTTTGGCACTGGCCTTTAGCCTTGCGGGCATCGCCGCGGCAGTGCGTTTTCGCCGGGCGCTCATTGACACCACTGATACGTTATTCATTTTTGTCGCTATTGCAGTTGGCATTGCGGCAGGCATCGAAGCGCTAGGTGTGGCCTTAGTGTTGTCGTTGTTTTTTTGCTTTGCGGCGACTTTCATATGTTTGGGTGGTGAAGGGCTGGAAACGCACCAGCGCATGAGGCGCAAACAGGAAAAACAGGACCTGCGGGAAAAACAACATAAAGAACTGTTGGCCGCCACCCGGCAAAATATTAGTCATGGCGACGATCAAAACACCGTTCATGCCGCTGATCAACAAACAGAGAAAAAAGATGATGCGGATCTTTCTTAAGTTCTGTTGTTTGTTCTGGGTCGCTTTAAGTGCCGCCGCAAGCGCCAACGCGCAAAACAGCACATCGGAATGGAACGGTATTGATCGCATTGTCGCGGTCGGAGATATACACGGTGACTTTGCCGCCTTCCGTAAGCTCCTGATTGAGACAGGTATCATCAATAAACGCAATCGCTGGATTGCCGGGGAAACTCATTTTGTCCAGGTGGGTGATGTGCCAGACCGCGGCCCCGATAGCCGCAAGGCCATGGACTTATTGATGAAGCTGGAGAAACAGGCACTAAAGGCCGGCGGCAGGGTTCATGCGCTTATTGGCAGCCATGAGGCCATGAATGTGGCTGGTGATCTACGCTACGTTGATGCTGGTGAATACAAAGCGTTTGTTGATCGAAAATCACGTCGTCGCCGTGAGGCTTTTTATCAAAATACCATCAAGTATCTCCAGGATACGCAAGAGCCGGAAAATCTACCGGTTTTTGACGAAAACTATAAGGCCCAATGGCTTGCGCGCTACCCGCTTGGTTATGTAGAGCACCGGTTGGCATGGTCGCCGCAGGGCAAATACGGCCAGTGGGTTCTTGGCCATAATACAGCTATCAAAATCAATGATACGCTGTTTGTGCACGGGGGTATCAGCCCCCAGTACCAAGAACGTTCGCTCGATGAACTGAATACGACAATTCGGACTGAATTGGCGCAGGGTGAAACTATCGCTGACACAGCGACGGTTAACGATCAGTTGGGGCCATTGTGGTACCGGGGCTTGTCTGGTGTAGAAGAAACTTGCCAAACTCAGCAGCAACTTGAAGCCCTTTTGGCAGTCCAACAGGCGAAACGCATAGTAGTGGCCCATACGCCGAACGCCGGGGTTGTATTGGCACGCTATGGTGCTCGGGTGATAGTGGTTGATGTGGGCTTGTCGGCCCATTATGGCGGCGCGCGTGCGGCTTTGATCATTGAAGGTGACAAAATCAGTGTGATGCACCAGGGCCAACGGCTCGAGCCGTTGATGCCGGTTTCCGTTTATTTAAAGCAAGCAGCGGATGCCACAGTGGAGGCGGTGCCAATGTTTGAGACATTCGTTAAAAGAATGACGGGCGTTGATTTGGACCTGGCCCTGAACTGCAATGTACCTGAGGCAGTAGCGCCGGAACCAACGATGCCGGGCACCTAAATACCTTAGCGACAGCGGCTTTGTACTTTTGTGTTCAGTCGTAAGGGGTCGTTGATTGTGTCAAAAAAACTATCCAGATAGGTTCGTGCTTTTTCTTTGGACTGAGCGGTTAACAAAGCTGTTTCGCTGTATAGCTCGTAAAGCGCTACGCGGTTGTTGTTAAACAAGGTTACTGCACGCATCAACTCATGTGGTTGCTGACAAAACCCACGATAATACCGTGTTCTGACACTGCGAATTTTAACACTGGGCGGCGGGGTTGCATAGCTGGCATCAACCATTCCTGCGAAATCGAAATCATAGGGCACCGGACGTAGGCCCAAACCTTCTTCATTAGTTATCAAACGGATGTTGTGGCAGCACCGACGCCCGCGCTCGGCGCGAATGGTTGAATAGTCGTTGTTGCCGATCATAAATTGGAATAGTTCCAATCGGGCCAGCGAGGTTGGATCAAGTGAACGCCTTTTAATGCGTCGGGTTGCTAGAATGTTACCGCCGTTGCGGGTCGCCATCTCACCCTCAGTTTCGATTGCAAAAGCGAATTGACTGCCGACGGTTTTGTTATTTTTTTCGTTTGTATAGCGAATTAGGAGCGGCCTAACACGAAAGCCTTCGCCGGTTAAAAGCTGGTAATTTTGGTAAATTAGATATTCCAGCACCGCCCATTGCTCGGCGCGTTTACGATTACTGCAGGGGCGGACCAATTTCAGCTTGTCTTGACCAACAAACAACGTGTCTTGAACTTCTTTCTTCTTGAAATTTAGCCGCAGCGGGGGATTGGCACAATTCTCGCGGCGGAAATTGCCGCGCGCTCGGACTTTGACCGACACATGGTGGTTCGTGCCGTTTGGATCTGCCCAACGCAATTGGCCGGCCGATTGTTTGGGCGACCTTTGCTTTTTACTAGCGTTGATCTTTGAGATTGGCACATCAAGCTCGATGGTTAGAATAGACGTGTCGTCAAACAAGGATATCTGTTGTGCGTTGCTTGCACTGGAGATAAGCAACGCAAAGGGCAGGCATTTAAGGAGCGATATAAGGCAAAACGAACGCATGCCCGATTCTACGGCATTCGCGCCCGGCTTCGCAAGATTGATGCGCCGGGTCGAAGCCCGCGCCGAGTTTTCTCAGTTATTATAGTCCTGGAGTTTTTTGACCTTCATGTCGCCTGACTTGAGCGCTTTAAGCGCTTGCACCGTCGCCTTGGATGCTGCCATCGTCGTGTAATAGGACAATTTCATTGTAAGGGCGGTGTTTCTAAGCTCGTAACTATCCAAGATGGCTTGTTTGCCTTCTGTGGTGTTGAACATAAGGTCAATTTCGCCGTTTTTCATGATATCGATCACATGAGGGCGTTGGCCTTCGTTCACTTTAAACACGCTTTCTACATCCAGGCCGAGTGAGCGCAAATAGTCCGCCGTACCAGATGTGGCAATTACGCCGTAGCCCATGGTCAGCAAGTCTTTGGCCAATGGAACAAGCGCATATTTGTCGCTGTCTTTAACCGATAGAAACACTTTGCCGCTGTCCGGCAACGGTGTGCCGGCTGCAAGCTGTGACTTGTAAAAGGCGATCGGGAAGCTGGCATCGATGCCCATCACTTCACCTGTGGACTTCATTTCAGGGCCGAGCAGAATGTCAACACCGGGGAAACGCGCCCACGGTATCACCACTTCCTTAACCGCGACATGCTCGGTGATCGGGTCTTTCAGATCAAACTCGCTAAGCTTGGCACCGGCCATGGCACGCGCGGCCATGGCGGCGATCGGGCTGCCGATAGCTTTGGCAACAAATGGCACCGTGCGGCTGGCGCGGGGATTCACTTCGATCAGATAGACCTCGCCGTCTTTTACCGCAAACTGCACATTCATCAAGCCTACAACTTTTAGTGCTTTTGCCAGTGCAACCGCTTGGCGTTTAACCTCGTTCACGATACCAACCGGCAAGCTATACGGCGGGATTGAGCAAGCACTGTCACCCGAGTGTACACCGGCTTCTTCAATGTGTTCCATAATGCCAGCGATGTGGATTGTTTCGCCGTCTGAAAGTGCATCTACATCAACCTCAATGGCGTCCTTAAGGAAACTGTCGATCAACACCGGGCTATCGCCTGATACCTGCACCGCTTCGGCGATATATTTATCAAGGCCAGCTTGATCATGGACAATTTCCATCGCGCGACCACCCAGAACATAACTGGGGCGAATAAGAACCGGATAACCAACCCGATCAGCGACTTTGACGGCTTCCTCGTGGCTGCGGGCAAGACCGTTATTGGGTTGTTTCAAACCCAGTTCTTCGACCAGTTCCTGAAAACGTTCACGGTCCTCCGCCAGGTCGATGGCATCGGGACTGGTGCCGAGAATGGGAATGCCTGCTGCCTCAAGTGCGTGGGCCAATTTTAGCGGGGTTTGACCCCCAAACTGGACGATTACACCCTTAACAGAGCCATTTTCCTGCTCTTTTCTGATGATTTCGATCACATTTTCTGCGGTCAACGGTTCAAAATACAGTCGGTCGGACGTGTCATAGTCGGTTGATACTGTCTCGGGGTTGCAATTGACCATAATGGTCTCATACCCGGCGTCCGACAGGGAGAAGCACGCGTGACAGCAGCAATAGTCAAACTCTATGCCCTGGCCAATGCGGTTAGGGCCACCACCAAGGATGATTATTTTTTCCCGGTCGGTAGGGTTGGCTTCGCATTCGGCGGCTTCGCCGTCCGCGAAGGTTTCGTAGCTGGAATATAGATAGGGCGTTTTGGCTTCAAACTCTGCGGCGCAGGTGTCAATGCGTTTGAAACTGGGACGTATACCGCTGTGGTGCCGCGCCTGCATAACACCTGCTTCGGTTAAGCCAGCTAGCTCAGCCAATCGTTGGTCAGAAAAGCCAAGCATTTTTAATTTGCGCAGCTGCATTGCATCAGATGGCAGGCCGTTCTCTCTAACACCGCGTTCTGCGTTTACCACTTTTTCAATCTGTGCGATGAACCAAGGCTCATATCCGGTAACCCGCCGCACGTCCTCAAAGGGAACACCTTCGCGCAGAGCTTGTGCTATGCGCAGCAAACGGTCGGGGCGCTGAAAGCCCAGGTCTTTGAGGATCGGACCAAAGTCGCCGCTGCCGGGTGTGTATCCTTCGATTTCAATCTCATTAAGGCCGGTCAGGCCTGTTTCCATCGACCGCAGCGCCTTTTGCATGCTTTCTGCGAAGTTACGGCCAATGGCCATCACTTCACCCACCGATTTCATTGCCGACGACAGCAGCGCATCTGCGCCCGCAAACTTCTCAAAGGTAAAGCGCGGAATTTTGGTAACCACATAATCGATGGTCGGCTCAAACGATGCAGGCGTTACGCCGGTGATGTCATTGTCCAGCTCGTCCAGTGTGTAGCCAACAGCCAGCTTGGCGGCGATCTTTGCAATCGGGAAGCCGGTGGCTTTTGACGCCAGCGCAGATGAGCGCGACACGCGCGGGTTCATCTCAATCACAATCAACCGGCCATCCTTGGGGTTCACCGCAAACTGTACGTTCGAGCCGCCAGTTTCCACGCCGATTTCGCGCAGGCATGCAATCGATGCATTGCGCATTATCTGATATTCTTTGTCGGACAGGGTAAGGGCGGGCGCAACAGTGATGCTGTCACCAGTGTGCACGCCCATGGGATCGACATTTTCGATGGCGCAAATGATGATGCAGTTGTCGTTCTTGTCGCGAACAACTTCCATCTCATATTCTTTCCAGCCAACAATGCTTTCTTCCACCAGCACCTCGGTGGTGGGAGAAGCGTCAAGCCCGTTGGTGACAATCTCGATATATTCTTCTTTATTGTAGGCCACGCCGCCGCCGGTGCCGCCCATGGTGAAACTGGGACGAATAATCATCGGCAGGCCAATGCGCTCCATGGCTTCCAGAGCTTCATCTACCGTGTGGGCAATTTCGCTACGGCTGCTTTCCAGACCGATTTTGGTCATCGCGTCCTTGAACAACAACCGGTCTTCGGCCTTATCAATGGCTTCGCGGTCTGCGCCGATCATCTGCACATCGTATTTATCCAACACACCCATTTTTGCCAGCGACAACGCGGTGTTCAAACCGGTTTGCCCACCCATGGTCGGCAAGATCGCATCGGGGCGTTCCTTCTCGATTATTTTTTCCACCACCTCCGGTGTAATCGGCTCCACATAGGTGGCATCTGCCAGTTCGGGGTCGGTCATAATGGTAGCGGGGTTGCTGTTCACCAGAATAACCCGGTAGCCTTCTTCCTGCAGCGCCTTGCAGGCCTGGGTGCCGGAATAATCAAACTCGCAGGCCTGGCCGATAACAATGGGGCCTGCGCCGATGATCAGGATGCTTTTTATGTCAGTACGTTTGGGCATTTAACGAGTATCTTTCGGTCTGGCACAAATCAGGGGAAGCGGGCTTAAAACTTAAACCGCAAACCAGCCTGCAGCTGGATTACTTCGTAGGAACTGTTGAATGTCGAGGTAGTGTTCAGCGCTGTGTCGATCAGATCAAAATCAACGCCTGGTGCCGCATAATACTGGCCCTCGGCGAACAAATCGAAGGTGTCATTGATCGGAATTGTGACACCGGCGATACCCTGATACAGAAATTCTGTACGGGTTGGGCCACCAAAGCGCAGGTCGTTAACCGCTGCTGTACGCACCACGTCCGATTCTACGCCGCCGACACCCAAGCCGACACCAATATAGGGTGTTAATAGCGGTAGTCCGTCAAAGTCGTACAGCACGTTGGCGAACGCACCGAGCGACGAGTTATCGCCGCTGAAAGCCGCTGTTGGGTCGCTGATCAACTGCCCGGCGGTAATATCATTTTCGCGGTAGGCTAACTCCAGTTCCACCCGGAAATTGCTAACCGGCAGCTTGTAGCCAACGGCGCCGCCGATAACGAAGCCATTGTCTAGCGATACGTTCAGCGATTGGTTGCCTGATGTGTTGTTCTGGTCGTTTTGGATGGCAAGCCCGGTGAAAGTGGACAGGTAAAAACCATCTGCCTGCGCTGTGCTTGAGGCAACCGTTGAAAGTGCCGTCGCCGCAAAAAGGGCGCCAGCGGCGGTTCCTATTTTAGAAAGTCTCATCACTGTCGTCTCCTTTATTGTTGCTGCCAATTTATGCGGCGGATTTATGTTTCTGGATCATGTCCATAAATTGGTCGAATAGGTAAAAGCTGTCCTGCGGGCCGGGGCTCGCTTCAGGGTGTTGTTGCACACTGAAAATTGGTTTTTCCGTGTGCTGAATGCCGCACACAGTTTTATCAAACAGCGAAACATGGCTGATCGTTACATTTTCGGGCAGGCTGTCGCCATCGACCGAGAAGCCGTGGTTCATGCTGGTGATTTCTACCTTGCCGCTGCGTAGGTCTTGCACTGGATGGTTGGCACCTCGGTGGCCTTGATGCATCTTGTATGTCTTGCCGCCAAACGCCAGCGCAAGTAACTGGTGGCCAAGGCAAATACCGAAGATGGGTACACCGCTACTGATAAGTGCTGTAATCACGGGTAGGGCATACTCGCCGGTTGCCGCTGGATCGCCCGGCCCGTTCGACAGGAACACACCGTCCGGCGACAGTGCCATAATTTCGTCGAAACTCGCGGTTGCAGGCACCACGGTTACTCGTGCGCCAGTCTCAGACAGACAGCGCAGGATGTTGTCCTTCGCGCCGTAATCAATCGCCACAACATGGGCGGTGACAGCATCCAGTGTACCGAACCCAGACTTCAGGTCCCACCTGGTAGCGCCCCACGTTTCATTTGCAGTGCGACTAACCTCTTTCGCCAGATCCATGCCTTCGAGTCCGGGCCATGACTTTGCTGCTGCGAGCAAAGTCGGAACATCAAACTTGCCGTCTTTACTATAGGCGATCACCCCGTTGGGTGCGCCGCCATCGCGGATGCGCCGGGTTAGTTTACGGGTGTCGATGCCGCAAATGCCAATCAGGCCTTGCGCTTCGGACCAGTCATTCAGATGGTTTTCAGACCGGAAATTGGCGGGGTCAGTGATATCTTCCCGGATCACAAGGCCGCGCGCAGCGGCTGACCGGTTTTCCATGTCGTCTGTGTTGGTGCCAACATTACCGATGTGGGGGAAAGTGAAAGTGATAATTTGCCCGGCGTAAGATGGGTCTGTCAGTATTTCCTGATAGCCACTCATAGAGGTGTTGAAACACACCTCACCGACAGTGTCTCCTTCGCGCCCGAATCCCTTGCCCCAAAATAAAGTACCGTCATCCAAAACCAAAAGAGCAGTGATGTCATCACCGGGTGGAACGGACGGCATTTCGGAGTCGGTCATAAGCGCAATCCTTTAGCTACCAGTTGGCAGAACCGCCTGTTGCCGCTGCAGCCCGCGCAAATCCTTGCATTCGTCAGAATTTGCGTTTATTGGTTCCGGTCCGTTAAGCATGCTTGGCGGTGGCCAAATTGACCGGAAGATAGTCAATCGGCCTTGGGGGGTCAAGAAAAACCGAAAATTAAAATATTGAATAAAAACAACGAGTTAAAACGAAATTTCTTGTTTGCTCTGAAGCCCAACTCACTATAGTATGGTGGTTTCCGACTCGTTGTAGCAGGGTTGAAGATATGCTTAGGGACGATCTGACGGCGTCAATGAAAGATGCTATGCGCGCCAAAGAAAAGCGCAAACTTTCGACAGTGCGGCTTATATTGGCTGCTATCAAAGAAAAAGACATCGAAATGCGCGGTACTGATGCCAGTGACCGGGACGACGATGCTATTATCACTGATATTCTGTCCAAGATGGTGAAGCAACGCAATGACAGCATAAAGGCCTATGAAGAAGGCGGGCGGTGCGAATTGGCGGAGCGCGAGAAGGAAGAGATTATCATCATTCAGGAATTCCTGCCCAAGCAGATGACCGATGATGAGATTGTTGCAGCGGCCGAAGCTGTGGTTACCGAGTTGGGTGCTGAAGGTCTTAAAGATATTGGCCGCTGCATGGGCGCACTGAAGGGCAAATATGCTGGTCAGATGGATTTTGCCAAAGCCAGCGTGACCATTAAAGGTATGCTGAGTTAACAAGCTGCTCAAGATTGTTATGGCGCTTTACCAAGCAAATTGGTAGGCGCCTTTTTATTGAGTTCGCAATTTGATCGTCTAATTTTAAATGAAGCCAAGAAATCGAGCTGATTGTTTCGGTGCACGCGCTGTCGTTTCAACTTTCCCGCCTGAACTCTCCTGACTTTTTGTCATCTCTCGTGCTTTGTAGGCCACCAATTCGTCTTGTGGTGCAAGCAAAATTGTCAACCGCGCAAAAAGGCCGCGATTATCCTTAACTGGTAAATTTTTCTTCTTCATGTGATTGTCTTTCGATGCTGGTTTCGTCTAATATGTGGGGTTTACAGGCGTTGCGCAAATTCGTAATATTGAAGCTAAGGCTTAGATAAATTAAGGAATAAAAATATTTATAGACTGCGCACCTTCTCCGGGATTCTGGCGTTCGATGCTGCTGCACGCCATGGCAGCCTGACGTTGGCGGCCAAAGAATTGGGGCGCACCCAGTCTGCGGTTAGTCAGCAAGTGAAAGCGCTGGAACAGCAGCTTGGCATTGATTTGTTTGTAAGAAAGCCGCGGGAAATTTCACTTACATCAGCAGGCAGGACTTTTGCGAAATCAGCACGGACATCAATTGAAGAATTGGAAGCGAGCGTAACTGAAATTAGCCGCAAGAATGATCCACATATCCTGCGGCTGACCACGTACCAATCGTTTGCTATCCATTGGCTTATTCCCCGGCTACCAGGCTTCAGCATCAGACACCCTGAAATTGACGTAAGAATCAATGCTGATGATCAGCGGCTGGATTTGCGAACCGAAGGTATGGACTTGGCCATTAGGATCGGGACCGTTCCCGCAGGTGCTGAGGTATTGCTTCCCGAAACCTTTGTGCCTGTTTATGCGCCGTCGATAGCATCTGAGAGACGGATAAATATTGAAGAAGCGCTTGAGCATCGTTTGCTTGCGCATTTGCATGCGAACCTGTGGGACGAATGGTTCCACCTGAATGGGTTGGAAGTCCAGCACTCCGAGATTGCCACTGATTACAGCCATTCGGGCTTGTTGGTGCAAGCGGCAATCGCGGGGGGGGTGTTGCACTTGCGCCGCCGGTCATCGCCGCTGATTCAATCTATTCGGGGAGGTTAAATTATATTTGCGGCAAACCGCTTCACACCGGATTTGAGTATTATGTGGAAACCGCGGAGAAAGAACCATCTGAAAAAGTGCAATTATTTGCCGACTGGATGGCCGCTGAGTCCGCAGATATGCTCCAAAAGCACCCTGATTGGTTTAGCCAGGTTTAATAAGCACTTGAATTACCGCTTTTGAGTCGATTCCCGATAAAAATGGATAATTATCCTTATCTGATTCTCATTGGGCATGAGGTTTTCTAACAGCATGGCGTTAAGCCCGCAATTTTTAGATGAATTGAAGCATCGCTTCACCCTGTCTGATGTAGTCGGACGGCAGGTGAAACTTATTCGGCGTGGGCGCGAAAGCACAGGCTTGTGCCCGTTCCATAGTGAGAAGACGCCTTCATTCACCGTCAATGACCAAAAAGACTTTTATTACTGCTTTGGTTGCGGTGAGCACGGCAGTGTTCTGGACTTCGTGGTGAAGATCCAGGACGGGTTTTCTCTAGAGCAGTACAAGTATTGGCAGGTGAAGTGGGGTTTTTGAAGCCCCCCTCTTAATATGTCTGACGCTCGTCAATGTCGGGGCGGTTAAACATGTTTTTGCTTTAATCGGTCATGAGCCAAAAAGTTTGTTTTTTTACTTATAATTTGATGAAGCGAAGGGTGTGGTTAACCACCAGTATTAAATGTTGTGTTAGGTGCCTATTTTTTGGTTCATTACTAACCACGGTGTAGCCTTGCTTCGCCATTCCCAAGATGCCAGGAGCTGATCCATATGGCCGAGTGTCTCCATCCATCTTGGTTCTTCAATGCACCTATGACCTATATCGTCGATACGCGTGCATACATGGCTGTCCTGAAAACGCTTAATCAGTATATCGGTGATGCCTGGAACAAACTCTTCATGGCACTCGACAATAATATCCATACTTTTTAGAGCAGGTGCGACAGCGGGGTCTAGCATGTCTTTTTCTGCGCCTTCAATATCACAAAAAACTAACGCATTTTTTTGATTGAACTCCGCGAAGTTCTTAGGCTCAAAAAGTTCGCGAATGATGATTTGATCACTCACATCATTTTTATCAGCTAAGCTGCGGCAGGTTTCACGACTGCGGTTATCAATATCGTAAGCAAAAATTTTCACGTTTGGCATGCGCATAGCTAAACCAACAGCATAATATCCTTCCGCACAGCCTATATTGATCACAACAGGATGTTCTTTTCTTATCGCAGCTTCTACAAACGGGTGAATAGGTTGTTCGTAGCACCCAATTAATTTAGGCACATGGCAACCTTCAGATGATTGCTCGATAAATTCCATTCCTTTAAATATCCCCGAAAGCACCCTCATACCGTTTCGCTTCAGGAGTGTGTTTTGAATAACAGCGCTTCGCCATTTTCCCAGCAATCTGAGCATTTCTTGCAATTGTTGAGGCGAATGAGGCTGCGCCATGATGTTTTCAAGATGGCGATATATTGCTTGGGTTAATGGAGAGTTCGCGGACATGCTATGAGCTCAAAATAATGTTTTGTCTCGGCTAGAGACGCAGCATCTTATCTATGTCACGGAGCAACTATTTGCTAGTTTTTTCGTTTCGCTCCCCTCATTGATGTTGAAAAATTTTGGCTTGATAACGTATTTCACTTAGTCCGCCTGACGTACCTGTATGTTTGTTTTCCAGTTCCAGTGCAAAAATTATGGACATTTTTCTTGTCTAGCGTCCGAATAAGCCGATAACTATATACGTGATTTTTGGGATGGTGGATGGTTTCCGAAACTTGGCCCTTTTGAATGAGACATAATGGCGTTAAGTCCGCAATTTTTAGATGAATTGAAGCATCGCTTCACCCTGTCTGATGTAGTCGGACGGCAGGTGAAACTTATTCGGCGTGGGCGCGAAAGCACAGGCTTGTGCCCGTTCCATAGTGAGAAGACGCCTTCATTCACCGTCAATGACCAAAAAGGTTTTTATCACTGCTTTGGTTGCGGTGAGCACGGCAGTGTTCTGGACTTCGTGATGAAAACCCAGGGCATGACCTTTCCTGAAGCCGTTGAAGTGCTGGCTGGTGAAGTGGGTATGGATGTGCCCAAGCCTTCGCGTGAGGAAATCGAACGGCAGAAGGAACGTGCCAGTCTGGCCGAGGTGATGGAAGCAGTTAGTGGGTGGTACCAAACCCAGCTTAAGGCGCAAGCTGGTCGGAAGGCTTATGACTATATCACAGGACGTGGGCTGACTGATCAGACGCTGGAGCGTTTCGGTATGGGTTATGCCCCGTCGTCGCGTAGTGCTCTGAAGGACGCGATGATGGCGCGCGATATCGGCGAGGACCAACTCGTCGAGACCGGCATGTTAATTAAACCGGAAGGTGGCGGGCCTTCTTATGATCGGTTTCGCGACAGGTTGATGTTCCCTATCACAGATCGGCAGGGCAGGGTAATTGCCTTTGGTGGGCGCGCGCTGTCCAAAGATGCCAAGGCCAAATATTTGAATAGCCCGGAAACCAGCCTGTTTCACAAGGGTGCCACCCTATACAACTGGGCAAATGCCCGCGCGGCTAGCTATGACGCCGGGCAGGTAATGGTGGTTGAAGGCTATATGGACGTGATCGCGTTGGCGCAGGCAGGTATTGATTATGCCGTTGCACCGCTGGGCACCGCTCTGACCGAAGAACAGATATCCCACCTTTGGCAAATGGCCGACGAGCCGATTCTGTCGTTTGACGGCGACAATACCGGTCAGCGAGCCGCAGGCCGAGCAGTTGAGCGCGCACTCGCAATGCTGCGGCCAGGTAAGTCGCTTAGATTCATGATGATGCCTGACGGCGATGACCCTGACAGCCTGGTGCAGCGCGAGGGCAGGGGCGCAATTGAAGCTTTGATTGACAAAGCAGAACCACTGGTGAGCGTTTTATGGTCGAACTTGACCACGGGCGTTCTGGCCGATACGCCTGAGCGGCGGGCTGGATTGGAGAAAAAAATATTCGGACGCCTCGCTGAAATTCAGGACGAGAACGTCAAAGGGTTGTATCAACGCGAGTTTCGTGAGCGGCTGTTTCAGCAGTTTCGACCCAACAACCAACGAGGTCAACGCGGCGCGGGTGGAAATTATAGTCGTGGTCAGTCTTATTCACCGGGCGGAAAAAAACGTATGGCACCTGCAACGGGCCTGTTGTCTAAAACTCGGTTGGGACGCGGCAGCGGTGGTTCTGCCATAACCGATGTGATTGAAAAATTGATGGTCTTTACGCTCGCCAGCCATCCGGAAATTTTGGTGAAGCACGAAGAGGAGGTCGCGGACTTGGAATTCACGGTTCCAGGGCTTGACGGGGTATGCAAAGCCCTTGTAGAGAAAGCCGCGTTCGGTGACACCCTTGACCGCGAGGCAGTGCATGCCCATTTAGAGGCAGCCGGGCATATGGATACAGTGCGAAAGATAGCGAAAGACGGCGCGCTCAAGGGTGATTGGTTCGCATGGCCCGAGGCAGCGTTATCGGATGCTTTGACCGGTTTTGAGCATTTATTGTCGCGTTATCAGCACATTACTGCGGCGCGGGCGGCATACCGCCAGGCTGAAGCAGAATACGCTGATGATATGACGGACGAGAATCATGAGCGTTTTGTTGCTGCGCAAGCAGCATTTAGGGCGCTAGAGGAAAAAGAAGCAGATAAAGAGGGATATCGCCTCGAATCAGGCAGGTTTTCTTTTATTTAATGTGCTATGACTGCGATTCGCGCAGTTCTGGAGTGAAATTTACATGGCAACCAAAGCGACTCAGGAAGAAGACAACCGGCCTGAAACAGAAGATTCGGCAGATGGTCCCCGTCTTGACTTGACAGAAGCAGCTGTCAAAAAAATGATCGCGAAGGCGAAAGACCGTGGCTACATCAGTTATGATGAAGTCAACGCGGCTTTGCCTACCGAAGAAATGTCTTCTGAGAAAATTGAAGACGTTATGACCATGTTGTCCGAGATGGGCATCAATGTGGTTGAAAGCGATGAAGAGTCGGAAGAGACTCCGGAACCAGCTCCAGAAGCTGAAAAAGAAGAATTTAAAACCACCGATAAAAAAGAAGCCAATGAGCGCACTGATGATCCGGTACGGATGTATCTGCGTGAAATGGGTTCGGTGGAGCTGTTGTCACGCGAAGGCGAGATAGCGATCGCCAAACGGATTGAAGCCGGCCGCGCGACCATGATTACTGGTTTGTGCATGAGCCCGCTGACCTTTAAGGCGATCACCGAATGGGCGCAGCGTCTTGAAAATGAAGAAATGCAGCTGCGGGACATTATCGATCTGGAAGCAACGCTTGGCAAACAACCAACTGCCGAAGAGCTTAAAGACGAAAATGCCGGTGATGTGCTTGCGCAAGCTGCGGGCAAAACCGGTGAGGGCGAAAAGGGCGCGGAAGTGTCAACGGATGCCACAACGGATGCTGACAATGACAACGTTGAAGCACCGGCGGCAGCTGAAGGCGAAAAACCTGCTGAGGGCGAAGCAACCGCCGAAGGCGAAACGACAGCTGAAGGCGGCGACGCGGCAACCTCTGAGACGACCGACGGCGATGACTATGACGATGAAGTGGCTATGTCTTTGTCGGCGATGGAAGAGCATCTGACACCTGAAACCATTGAAAAATTTCAGAAGATCGCTTCGACCTATAAAAAATACACCAAATTGCAAGATATGCGTTTGGCGGCAGCTGTACAAAGTGAAACTTTGTCGACCGCACAGGAACGACGTTTCAAGAAGTTGAATGACGAATTGATTGCGTTTATTAGCTCGGTCAAATTCAACAACTTACGGATTGAAGAACTTGTCGATGAACTTTACGGCCTGAATAAACGTTTGATGACCTTGTCTGGGCGTCTGCTGCGCCTCGCCGAAAGCCATAAAGTGAGCAGGCTGGCGTTCCTTGACGAGTTTCAGGGTAACGAGCTTGAAGACGACTGGATCGACCGGGTTGGCAAACTCAAAGGACGTGGCTGGTCCTCATTTGTTGAAAAAGAACGTACAGCTATCGTCAATATTCGCGATCAGGTCGCTGATTTGGTTAATCGTTCCGGGCTTCATGTGAATGAATTCCGGATTATCGTTCGCACGGTGCAAAAAGGTGAAAAAGAAGCCCGCATCGCCAAGAAGGAAATGGTGGAGGCCAACCTGCGCTTGGTGATTTCAATTGCCAAAAAATACACCAATCGCGGCCTACAGTTCCTTGATTTGATTCAGGAAGGTAATATTGGCTTGATGAAGGCGGTTGATAAGTTCGAATATCGCCGCGGCTATAAATTCTCGACCTACGCCACATGGTGGATCAGGCAGGCGATCACGCGCTCTATCGCGGATCAGGCACGCACGATTCGTATTCCTGTGCATATGATCGAAACAATCAACAAGCTGGTGCGCACCGGCCGTCAGATGTTGCATGAAATCGGCCGTGAAGCGACACCGGAAGAACTGGCCGAACGTCTTTCCATGCCACTTGAAAAAGTGCGCAAGGTGATGAAAATTGCCAAAGAGCCTATCAGCCTTGAGACCCCGATCGGTGATGAGGAAGATAGCCATCTTGGTGATTTCATCGAAGATAAAAACGCTATCCTGCCTGTGGACGCCGCTATTCAGTCTAACCTGCGTGAAACCACGACGCGTGTGCTTGCGAGCCTGACACCGCGCGAGGAACGTGTTTTACGTATGCGTTTTGGTATTGGTATGAATACTGATCACACACTCGAAGAAGTTGGTCAGCAGTTTTCCGTTACCCGGGAACGTATTCGCCAAATTGAAGCAAAAGCGCTGAGGAAACTTAAGCATCCTAGCCGGTCACGCCAGTTGCGCAGCTTCCTGGACACATAGTCCGCGATCATTCAATTGCGGCATATCAAACATGAAAAACAGGGCAGTCTTTTGAGGCTGTCCTTTTTTTTGGCGTCATTGTTGTTGGTTTGCGGAAAGGCAGCGGCAGAAGAAAACGCACCTTACCTTATCCTGCCGGACAGTTTCGGTCGGCCGATGGTTGGCACAGTTGTAAACGGTATTGGGCCACTGCCGTTCATTATTGACACCGGGGCCAGCAAAAGCATTGTCTATCGCAGTCTGACTGCAATGATTGGCCTTCAGGCAATGCCAAATCAGTCAAAACGCATTCTTACGGCTACAGGCTACAAGCGGGTCCTGGTCTATCCAGTAACCGACTTTTTTGTCCTTGGTCGCACGCTGAATGTCAGTGAGACCGTCGCATTGCCGGATATTATCGGGTCAGATGCGAAGGGTCTTATTGGGGTTGATTTGCTTGCAGGTCTGACCTTGTATGTTGATTTGGAGGCAGGGGCCGCAAACCTGAAACCGTCGGGGCCAACTGGTGACGAATGGGTGACAATTCAAGGCAGGCCAGTGGCCTATGGTTCCTTAGCGCTGGAAATCAATATTGGCGGGCTTGATATCCCGGTGATTGTTGACACCGGCGCATCAGACACTGTGATCAATGTGGCCGGGTCCGAAGCGATTGGTCGGTCCTCTACTGGGGTTAGCCGCGAAAGCATCACCGCCAGTATGTCCGGCGGTAGAGAGATGGTCTTCGCATCGCTGCGGGTGCCGAGCTTTAAAATTGGAGAATTCGAACGAACAGATATGCGCCTCGTAGTAGCAGACGTGCCGGTGTTTACTATGCTGGGCGCGCGCGATGTGCCAGCAATAATACTGGGAATGGACCTTTTGGGTCAGCAGCCGTTTGCCATTGACTTCAAGAATTGGCGGCTGAATATAAAACCACGCGAGCAGAGGGATTAATTACGTTAGGCGACCCCTAAAAGTCTCGGCGGTCATACAAACGACCGCCACGGACTGTGTAAGTAATATTTTTGAACGCATCGATCGATTTCGATGGGTCGGTGGACATGATCACAAGGTCCGCCGCTTTGCCTGCTTCGATCGTGCCGACTATTTCGTTCAAATATAATATACGAGCATTTGTGTTGGTTGCCATAACCAGCGCGTCAACAGGGCGTATGCCAATGTCGACATGGCGTTGTATTTCATCAAGCATCGACGACCCGAATATAACGCCGGGCGTCCCGGCATCAGATCCGATGCCGACCGTTACACCGGCCTTGATCAGTTTTTTTGTGTTGGCCGCCAAGGTCGCTAGTTTTCCGGGTACCAGACTGGAATAGGGCCACCAATCTCGCCAGTTTTGGGCCATGATTGGTGAACCAAGGCTTTGGTATAAATCACTTTTATTGACACGCTTCGGGTCAAAAGCTTGTTGGCGTTTTGCCGATGCTGCGTTGTCTGCGATGGCGGCGAATGCCGACAATGTTGCCATGTAAACAACGCGTCTGCTTTTCATCATGCTGGTAAATTCAGCATCAATACTGCCGGAAATAAGCCCGGTTGTGATACCATCTGCGCCTGCCTGCACGGCTTTTTTCGCCATCGAAACCTGGGTGGTATGAACAAATACCCGTCGTTCCCGCTTGTGGGCATAGGCAATTGCTGCCGCGAGAGCCTCCTGTGAGAAGACAGGCAAGGGTGCGCCGGACAGCCAAGCCTTGTCATCATAGGACAATTTTATCAGCGCTGCGCCGGCGTTGATCTGGGCGTTGATTGCTGCTTTTAAACCGCCGACGGTTGCTGTTTTAAGATCGCCCCAACCATCTTTGGGGCCGATGGTGCGCCCAGCGGTCAGGAAGCGCGGGTAATGTTCCGGGTTCATGGAAATCGCGCTGCGCAGGGACGATAAAACATTGGTCGGTAGGCTGGGGTTAAAGGCAGTAGTGATGCCCCAGTATAAATTATTGTGGAACAGGACCAGCCTGTTGCTTGTGGATTGACGGGCAAATCCGCCATTGCCCAAATGCTGATGTAAGTCAATCAGACCAGGCACGATAAAGCCTCCAGAGAGATCGACGGATTGGCAACCGATGCAACTATAGTCAGGGTCATCTATTGAGACGATATTGCCGTCCTCAATAACCATGATGGCCGCCGATACCATGGTTCGACTGTAAACATCCAGATATCTGAAATTGGTAAGAACTAATGGCTCTGATTGAGCTCGCGCCGCAGCATTAGGCAAAAGCGTCGCAGCTAACAGCAAAACCGTTGCGGCGAAAGCTGCCAGCGATGTGCACGGTGTAGTCGCGAAGGGGGCGGTGGTGTTGCGAGCATTAACGCGGCAAGAATGACTATATGCTGTGTTGGGACGCCGTATGCAGGAAAGCTCATATCTTCGGTCGGCCTTGCGGCGCCAATTGCGGATCATTCCGCAAACTCCATCTGACTGGCCACTTCAAGAATTGCCGCTGATAACAGGCGTGACGTAATTGGTTTGCTGACATAGCCGTTCATCCCAGCTTGTCTAAGTCGTTCCTCGGTGCCGTCAATGGCATCTGCGGTTAGTGCAATGGCAGGCAGTTCTGCTGCCTGGTTGCGCAGACCTCGAATTTCGGCAAGGGTTTCTATGCCGTCGATACCGGGCATATTTATGTCTAGCAAAAGCACATCATATGCGCGTGCGTGATCTGGGTCTCGCAGGTGCTCGACCATTTGTTCACCGCTTTCGAATAGTTTTATAGATGCGCCCATTCGCTCGCAAAGATGGCCGATAATGATGCGGTTGACCGTGTTGTCGTCAACCGCCAGCAAACGGATGCCGTCGAGCGAGTTAGCCTGGACTGACTGAACTGTCCGTGCAGGTGCGGTATTTTCCGCCTGCACTCTAGTTGCTGGAATGGTGACTGAAAAGCTAGACCCTTGTTTTGGCTGACTCTTGCAGTCGACTGTTCCACCCAATAGTTCAGCAAATTCCTTCACAATTGACAGCCCCAAACCAGTACCAATATTGTCCCCTTTTTTGGTGGGACTGGCCTGTTCAAATCGGTCGAAAAGGGTTTCAGATTGTTTTGCCGACAATCCGGGTCCGGTATCTATTACCGTTAGCGTGAACCACTCTGTGTTATCGACTTCATGATTGCTTAGCTTGACTTTTACGCTGCCTTTGTTGGTGAACTTGATTGCATTCCCAACTAGGTTGATCAGAATTTGACGAATGATTTTCGGATCGGTTCTTAGCCATAGCGGCGAACCGGTTTCATCAATCACTTCCATCGTTAGTTTTTTTTGCCTAGCCAGCAACGCCAAACTATCAACGGTGTCTTGAATGGCGGTTTTAATGTCGACATTTGAAAAGTGCACACTGATTTTACCGGCTTCCAGCCTCGATATATCCAGAATATCGTTCACCAGGCTTAGCAGCAGCCGGGATGATTTCTGTGCCATGGTAAGGTGGGACGTAGCGGATTCAGACAGGTTTTCCTGTTCTAGTAGTTCCAGCATGCCAATTATGCCAGTGAGCGGCGTTCGAATTTCATGGCTCATGTTGGCAAGAAAATCGGTTTTAGCGGCACTAGCGCGTTCGGCTTCATCTCGTGCCTTGGCCAGGTCGAAGGTACGATCTTCGACGGTTTCTTCCAGGTTTTGAACGATTTGGGAGAGTTGTCCCGCCATCTTTTCAGTTGACGCGGCTAGCCTGCTAATTTCCCCCGATGATCGTGTTGGGGTGGTAGTCGTCTTTGCATCGAATTTCCCAGCCGCCAATTGCTTGGTCCGAGTGTTCAGAAGCTCTAGAGGTTCGGTTACTGTTCGCTTTAAGGTTCTGGCAAGCGTGAAGAGTGCGAGCATCAACGCTATCAAACCGACGACAAGAATAGTGACAGCGGCGTCTCCGGCTTCTGCTGCAATAAGAGTGCGCGGATAGGAAATGACGAAATAGCCATTCAGCCCTTCGATCAGCCCAACCGCGACATAGCTTTCTATTGCGTCGATGTAAGACACCCAGACTTTTTCTCCGCTGTGTTGTTGGATATCATTGTAGATGGCTTTCATGTCTGCATTTGCTGAGTTTGGTATGTCGAGATGTTGTTCGTTATCGCCGCCCTGCGTGGTCAGGCGTGGGTGGACAACCAGCTGGCCGTCTGCCGAAATGATCATGGATTCGCCGCCCTCAATCGGAGAAATTACTGATTTCGCAAGCAGTTTATCTAAGCGAATGCTGGTGCCAAAAGCGCCGATATGCTTTCCGTCAATGTCCAGGGGTTTGTGACAACCTGTGGTCCATGTCCGACCAGTGAGATCGAAGGCAATAGGTTGTAGACTTGTGCAGCGAAACTCTCTTTGTGGATTTACGCTTGGTTTTGTAACCGTAATTAGCTGTAATCCGGCTATACTGAAATCTGGAGGGCTGTTTTTGCGGTAAAAAAGCAGATTGTCGGGGCGGGCGGGCGCCCGGATTATAAGGTGTCCTTTGGGGGTGAAAAAATAATAGCTTTGCAGTTCTGGAAAAAGAGAATTTCCTACCTGAACTGTCACTTGAAACGCGGCTGCCAGAAGGTTTTTTTCTGCCTCTGTCAGCGTATCGGCACCGGGAATAATTCCGGCTGTGCCGTCGACGTGAAAGTTGCCATTCAGCATTGTACCGTCATATAGATCGTCGCGGCTTCGGAAAATGTTATGCCCACTGTCTTCAAAAAGGTCATCAAAAGTGATGTTGGTCGCAGGACTTTGAGCCAAAAGTGTATTAAGCATACGCAGTGAGTTTGTGTGGGCACGTTCAATGGTTCTGAACAATTCGCTTTCTTCATATGCTCGCGCCTTAGCAGCATACTCCAGCTTTGCGATAACGCGGTTTTCCAGTATCTGCTGTACACCAAAAAAACCGGCAATAGAGAGTATTACGATAATCAAGCTGATACGTAGCCCGATTGCCATCAGCGCACTAAATCCAATTGATTTTCGATCGAACCCGAACCTGCTTAATATGGACCCAGCTCTCGTCATTAATTTCTTTCAATCACCAACATTTAAACAAAGTATACAGCCTCGTAACGTATGCGTAACGAGCTTTCGTGAAAATATAGGGCTGTATTTGTTAAGAAATGCTTATAGGTCGCATTTCCACAGTACATAAGCTTCAGGCTCAAATGTTGAAAAACGTTGATACTCTCCCAATATCAAGAGAAAGCAAAAACTAAACCGGGGATATAGACAGATGGATGGTAAACTTCTAGCGCTCTTGATTGTTGTCGTGGTGTTTTCCTTCGCTTACATGGAAAGGCGACAGAAAAACCAGCTGGCAATGAAAAAACATCAGCAGGCTGGTACTGACAAAGAAACCGCCGCAATCATCAAGGATTTAAAGAAACGGGTTGAGACACTGGAGCGCATTGCCACGGACCGTGGTGCGCGGCTCAGCGATGAGATTGATGCCCTTTAATCATTGGTGGTTGACGCTTTCGATCATTATTTGATCGATATCAGTATTTTTGGGCTATCCAGCCCCGCAATCATTTGCTACCTACACCGCCGTGGTGAGGGCCTGTAGCTCAGCTGGTTAGAGCGGTCCGCTCATAACGGATTGGTCGGGGGTTCGAGTCCCTCCGGGCCCACCATACCCCCTTATAAGTTATTGATTTTAGAGGGTTATTCGTAAAAATGTCTAACCGAGGCCCACGGGTTAGACATTTTGACTCTAATCTACCAGCACTAATTTGGGTTTCCCGCCGGTATTGTCTGCCGAATTGGTCACTTCATATGATTCTCTAACAAGGCCAAAAACTAAGTGGTCTATTTCTTCCAGTGGAATGTGAATTTCGCTAGCAATTTTGTTGCGAGATATTCTTTCTGCCCATAACTCCTCCAGAACTTTCTTCCAAACAAACGAAGTTTCTCTTGTCATTTCTTTGGGCTCTGAAGTTCTGTATCCTCTTTTATTCATTTGAATGCAAAACGAACGATATTGCCAGTCGGTAAGCTTTTCCATTTTGTGGAGTCGATAGGCGAGGGCAGCAACTGAAACGCCCCAGTATTTCTTAGCGGTTATTAGTTGCGATAAATTTTTAATTACCGGAATACGAGATTTTAAATCAGCACTAGGCATAAGAAACGAAGATGCAAAAAGGTTGGCTTCATGCTCAGCCGCGCGCCCTTGGTTTGGGCCACCATGTTTATGAAGTACCAAATGCCCGAGCTCATGGGCTGCGTCAAACCTACTATGTTCCGCAGATTTAAATGTATTCAAAAAAACATAGGGGATATCGTTTCGCCAACATGAGAAGGCATCCACATTTTTTGTGTTTTCCGAAAGAGTGAAGACTCTAATTCCCTTAGATTCTAGCAGTTTTACCATGTGCGAGATTGGACGTTCGCCTATGCCCCATTCGTCTCGTACAATCCGTGCTGCCGCAACAGGGTCATTTTGGTAACTCAAATCAGGCACGTGAGATTCAGGTAGATTGAATTTTGCAGAAATCCAATCGGAAAAAAGATAAGCAATTGACCCGGCGGCTAACGCTGAATCTCTCTCTCTCGCTGTCATTGCAGTAAGACTTCTAAAGCTAGCCGCATCTTTCGACAGTTCATCAATGTCTGGACCATTGAAAAATTCAATGGGGAATTTAAGAACTTTTGCGACTAAACTTATTGTTTCAGCAGACGGGGGATTACTACCATTTTCTATGCGACTAATCGTTACGGGTGACACGCCAATTTCTTTGGCGAGTCCTTCACTTGTCAGCCTGCGCCGTTTTCTGGCGAGGCTAAGTCGATTAGGGTTAAACATGGCAAACCTATTTGCGAGAAAGTTCTATTTCAATATTATCGTCAGGTAGTTCATATTCGTCAGAATTGAAAGCGAGATTTTCCCATTCGCCACTGCCTAGTAAAAAGATGCGAGTATGAAAGCCACAGAACTGCCCGTCTTCAAGTGTAATAGGGCAAGAAATTTCTGCACGAACTTCATCACCATCATCGGATACACATAAAAACCAAGTTGTTGCATTGATTTGAGCTTGTGCTTCCTGTTCCATGTCAGCAAACAAATGAGTCTGCCCTTGGGCAACTAGTCTTTTGGCTGCCGGGCCTTTCTTTGAAATTGCTTTAGGTTCGAAAAGAGGGTCGGCTGCTGTGTCTACATTTTGAAATACAACTTTAATACCAGTCTCAGAATTTTTGGTTGCTTCAATATTATCGGTGCGGTCAATACTCCAACCTTTTGCTAAGAATAGGTCCCTGGTGGCTCTTACACCGTAACTATATGCAAATTGTCCACCAGCATTTCTCGGGTCATTGGGTACTGTATCGGCTCTAGCCGCTGCGGCGGCAAAAACAATTTGAAGTAACTCTTCTTTCGATACACCGAAAACCTGCTCCAACATCTGACCAACTTCTGACGTACTCTTAACAATGCTTATTCCAGTCACGTGACAACCTCATGTTAATATTTCATTCCTCAATTGTGGAGGAAAAAATTAACATCGTCAAGTGTTAAACGTGATTTTGTTCACGTTTTATTCTCATAGAGTAAATTGGATGACCTCTTCAACCAAAATAGGTTAGATAGTTTTCTATATTCTCTAATGATTACAATAGCGGGTTTTGGAAGGTTAGACATTGTAAGCCATTGAAATATATAAGTTTACATGGGCCCACCGGGCCCACCACCCTCTTTGTCGATTCTCACAATTAATGAGAATATCTTCAAGTTAGTGAGAACCGCGCCCCTTAATTTGTCAGGATGGTGCCTGATAGTAGGCGCATGCGAAGAGTGGAGTAATTTCCGCTATCGGCCAAAAGCAGACATTTGGATGCCACTAATTTGGCGCAACCGGCTAAGTGCGAAATCCTACGTCAAGGTTTGGTGTGCCGGATAAAGCTGGTACCTAATTAAATGCGGCTTTCGGCATGCAAGCTTCATTGGCAAGATACCCGCAGATGTGAATGGTCTGGAGGAACAGGAGTAGGTGTAGGACAAAACCCAAGCCACCTAGAAGGGTATCTCGTCGTCCAATCTGTTTTTGCCTTTAGTATCCTGGCCTTCGTCGGTTTCATCAACCTCAGCAGCCTTAGGAGCCGTGCCCCACCAGTGCATACAAGATACTTCTCCGAATTTCACAGTAGCCGCATCATTCGTATCGGGAACAAACAGCTTTGCGACCTTGGCTTCCACAGCTGCCTGCCGTAAGAAGCTTACCTGGTGGCGCCCCTCTCTTGCGCGTTGTGGCGACTGTGACCGACCCTACAGGGTACCGCCAGATGCCCAGAAGTTGGATATGGAATTACTACGCTTTTCGGCCTTATTGGAGAGACAGTGGGGTGTGCCCTTTGAACCAGTTCATCTAGAGCCCAAAAGTGATTTTGAGAGACT
>JAALKD010000022.1 GCA_011088215.1 Sphingomonadales bacterium
GGAGTGCGCCAGCAGCTGCCAGGTCAGCGCGGGTGAAATTGCCGAAGCCATCCAAAGTTGAAACATCGAACAGTGCCTCGAGCCTGCGCTTGCCGCTTCCGCTGTCGAAAATATGGTCGGCGAGCGGGCTCATGCAGGCTCGCCAGTCAAACAAAGCGGCGCTTATGGTTTGATCCGATGCTGTGCTTTCTCCCACCAGTATCTCGCCGGGTTGCAGGCGAGCAATGTCGGCGTCCAAGCGTCCCGCTTTGGTGGGCAGAATGAAAAACTCGCCGGTCGACATGTCAGCCACCGCTAACGAGACATCCTTTTGCGCGCGGCCAATTGCCACCAGATAATTGTGACTGCGCGGATTAAGAAGTGTGTCTTCGGTGAGCGTGCCGGGGGTTACCAATCGCACAACTTCCCGGCGGACCACTGATTTGGCGCCCCGGCGCTTGGCGGCTGCTGGGTCTTCGGTTTGTTCGCACACCGCAACCTTGAAGCCGCGCTTGATCAGTCGCGCCAGGTAATTTTCAGCTGCGTGTACAGGCACACCTGCCATAGGGATGTCTTCGCCAGAAAGTTTGCCCCGTTTTGTAAGCGTGATGTCCAGTGCGGCGGAGGCTTTTTCGGCATCTTCAAAAAATAGTTCGTAAAAGTCGCCCATGCGGTAGAACAGCAGACAATCAGGATAGGCCGCTTTCATTTCCAGAAACTGGCTCATCATTGGGGTCACGCCCGGTGCTTTGAGCGCGCGCAGCCATTTGTTGCTGTCTTCGTTTACTGCAGCGGGCTGCGCTAGCGGTGTATCTGAACCGCTGCCAACACCGATGGTATCGGGTTCTTCGTCGTTTGCAGCTTGGTTTTTTGCGGCATTGGTGTCCAAAGCCGAACTCCCTCAACAAATGTTTGTGACAACAGTCATAACAATTTCAGTTTAGTATGCTGGGCGCAATGTGCGATAGTAAGCGCCGCTTCAGTTTGCAAAAACACTATAATCTGGTTTAGAGCATTCCGGCACCAGCTGCCAAGTGTAAGAACGGATAAACACACATAAGAACTGATAAAAAGTAGATCTGGGAAATAGTATGCCAACCAAACCGACAAAATTTACTGACGATGAAGCACTGCGCTTCCATTCTTCTGGCCGCCCCGGCAAGCTGGAGATAATTCCGTCCAAACCAATGGCGACACAGCGCGATCTGTCGCTGGCCTATAGTCCTGGTGTGGCGGTGCCAGTAAAAGCAATCGCTGAGGACCCGGACACGGCCTATGATTATACTTCCAAGGGAAACCTGGTTGCAGTGATATCGAACGGTACAGCGATTCTCGGTTTGGGCGCGCTGGGGGCGCAGGCATCGAAGCCGGTGATGGAAGGCAAGTCAGTCCTGTTCAAGCGTTTTGCCGATGTGGATTCAATCGATCTTGAAGTTGACACCGACGATATCGACGAGTTTGTTAATTGCGTGAAACTGTTGGGCCCCAGTTTCGGCGGTATTAATCTGGAAGATATCCGCGCACCGGAGTGTTTCATCATCGAGCAGCGCCTGCGCGAGCTTATGGATATTCCGGTGTTTCACGATGATCAGCACGGCACCGCGATTATCACCGCCGCAGGTTTCATCAATGCGCTGGATTTGACCGGCCGAGACTTAAAAACGACCCGCGTTGTTGCGGTAGGCGCCGGCGCTGCTTGCATTGCTTGCATAGAGCTTATTAAAGCGATGGGCTTGCCCCATGACAATGTTACCGTCGTGGACAGGACCGGTGTTATTTATGAAGGCCGGACCAAAGGCATGAATCAGTGGAAATCAGCCCATGCAATAAAAACCGACGCCCGTGAGTTGGAACAGGCAATTAAGGGGGCTGATGCGGTAATCGGCTTGGCCGCCGCGGGCTCGATAACCAAAGATATGGTTGCCTCTATGGCAGAAAAGCCGATTATTTTTGCCATGGCCAACCCGGACCCGGAGATTACGCCGGAAGATGTGCGGTCGGTGCGGCCCGACGCAATTATTGCTACCGGCCGCTCGGACTATCCCAATCAGGTGAACAATGTACTTGGTTTCCCCTATATTTTCCGGGGTGCGCTGGATGTGTGGGCGCGCACCATCAATGAAGAGATGAAGATCGCCGCGGTTCATGCGTTGGCGGAATTGGCGCGCGAGGATGTACCCGACGAAGTAGCCGCGGCATATGGCGGCGAGCAGCCTCATTACGGCCCAGACTACATTATTCCTGCTCCGTTTGATCCTCGGCTCATTCGCACCATTCCGGTTCATGTGGCGCACGCAGCGATGGAAACTGGTGTGGCCCGAAAACCGATTGATGATCTTGATGCCTACGCGCAGGAACTGTCTGCAAGGCTCGACCCGACAGTGGATACACTGTCGACAATATTTGAAGACTTGAAACGTCGCCCCTTGAAGCGAGTAGTGTTTGCAGAGGCTGAGGAAGATAGAGTTCTGCGCTCGGCGATAGGTTTCAAAAATGCGGGCTACGGCATTCCAGTTTTGGTGGGGTATGAGGCGCCGATTAGAGAAAAACTACGCGAAATGGGTGTGGATGATACCGATTTTGAGATATCGAATGCCAGCAATAATCCGCGCCGCAATCACTATGTTGATATGCTCTACGAGCGGCTCAACCGGCGCGGCTTTTTGCTGCGCGATGTGACCCGTTTGGTGAAGCGCGATCGCAACGTATTTTCGGCCTGTATGGTTGCCAGCGGCGATGCAGACGCTGTGGTTACAGGTGTTACTCGCCACTACTGGCGCGCGCTCAAAAATATGAAACGTGTGATTGACCCGTTGCCGGGCCAGCGGCCTTTTGGGTTGTCGATTATGGTTATGCGTGGGCGCACAGTATTTTTGGCCGACACCACAGTGAACGAACTGCCGTCCGCGCGTGAGCTTGCAGATATTGCACAGGCGGCGGCTGCCTTTGTGCGCAGACTGGGCCATGATCCACGTGTGGCCTTTTTGTCCTTCTCTAATTTTGGCAATCCGCCTTCAGACCGAACACGCCATATTCAGGAAGCTGTATCTATTCTGGAAGAACGCGAGGTCGACTTCGAGTTTGACGGTGAGATGCAGGCGGATGTGGCACTCAACCGCGATTTGATGGAAAAATACCCGTTTATGCGGCTTTCCGGACCGGCAAATCTGCTCATTATGCCAACGCTGCACTCGGCAAACATCAGTTATAAGCTCTTGAGTGAACTTGGTGGCGGAAGGGTGATTGGTCCGATGCTGCTTGGCATGAGCCATGCCATTCAAGTGGCGCGGCTTACGTCTACGGCGACCGACTTGGTTAATATGGCGGCCTTGGCCGCAGCCAACGCAGATATGCTGGAACAGACCCGCGGCAAGGTTACCGCGCAGGAAGAATTGGAGCTATAGTGAAGGTTCGGCGCGATCAGGATTGGTTTTGCCAGGCGCTGATCTTGCGGTAGAGCGTGGACGGGTTAACCTCCAACGCTTTTGCCGCCTTTCGGACACGGCCATCAGATAACGCGATGGCTTGTTCAATCGCCCTTTTTTCTACGAGCGCTAACGGTTCGATACCTCGGTTGGAAGCATAGTCGCCGCTGGCTTGTTTTACTGGGTGATCAGGAGTGTAACCGGTTGCCTGCGGCTGGCCGGAAGGGGCTAGCGCTACATTGCGGCGTACCGGCACAGACCCCAAAATAGGCTTAAGCATTTCAGCGGTGAGTTCTTCATAATCGTTTAAGACAACTATACTTTGAATGACGTTACCCAACTCCCGGACATTGCCAGGCCAGCTATGAGCCAGCAATCGCTCACGCGCGTCGGCGGAAAAGTCCTTGAATGTTTTATTTTCCTCAGCAGAAAAAACAGTGAGAAAATGTTTAGCAATTTCAAGCACATCCTGGCCGCGGTCAGTTAGTGATGGCATATGAATAGGGACAACATGCAGGCGGTAGTACGGGTCTTCTCGGAACCGGCCTTCGGCCACTTCCTGCGCCGGTATTCTATTTGTTGCGCAAACGAAACGAACATCTACATTCACTGCTTGATTGCTGCCTACTGGGACAACTTGCCCGGTTTGAATGAATCGCAGCAGTTTGGTTTGGAGATCTAGAGGCATTTCGCAGATTTCATCAAGAAATAGCGTGCCACCATCTGCGGATACAGCGGCACCGTCTCTGTCGGTCGCGGCACCGGTGAATGCGCCTTTAACATGGCCGAAAATCTCACTTTCGATCAGGTTTTCTGGAATTGCTGCGCAGTTTAGCGCAACAAATCGTTCACTTTTCCTCGGGCTTAGCTGATGAATGGCCTCTGCGCATAACTCCTTGCCTGTACCCGAAGGACCCATAATGAAAACGCTCGCCTTGGACGGTGCGCTGTCTTCAATCATGCGGTACACGGACTGCATGACCGGACTGCTGCCGATGAAACGGTCAAACTTTTTTGGTGATCCGCTGCTATAGCGCTTCACCAGATTGGAAAGGCGGGAAATTTCCAGTGCGTTGTTTACCGTGGTTGTCAGCCGTTCAGCATTGAAGGGTTTAAGCAGAAAATCAGATGCGCCGCTTCTCATGGCTTCAACAGCGATGGTCACCGACCCGTGCGCTGTAATAACAATGACTCTGGAGGACACCTTGTTTGCTTTTAGCTGTTTTAGGATGTCGATACCGTCCATATCAGGCAGTTTGAGGTCTAGCAAAATAACCGTAGGCGTTTGGGCGCTAATTCTGGCAAGTGCTTGCTGCCCGGTTTCCGAGATGTCCGTCGGGATGCCAAGTGGTTTCATATATTCCCGGTAGGTCAACGCCAGGGTTGGGCTGTCTTCTATGATAAGAATATTGTCTTCAGTTGTGGTCATTTGCCGCTCTTTTGTTTTCCGCTTCCTCTTGTTTAATGCAAAATGCAGCAGGGTCCAAGGGCCTCATCGCAATTTGCGACACCATTTTAAGAAAATTGTATCGGCTTGGTGACAAAGGCTTTACCCGGACACCGTATAACTATGTGTTGATTGTCCCAATGACTTAACTTGTAGGCTGGATCGATATGATAACTAACTCCCCGGCACAGACCGAAGAAGCGTCAGAATGTGAGCAAAAACCCGCCGAATTTATCGGAGGCTCGGCAGACGCTCGAAGTTATCGGCGTAGGTCAGTTTTATGGCCCGCCAAACTAAAAGTTGGTCAGCACGACTTTAAATGTCAAATATGGAATATGTCCCTGGGCGGTGCGCGCATTCGGTTGGGTCTGCCGATCAAAAAAGGCGCTGATGTTACACTCATGATCGCTGGCCGTGGTGAAATTGGTGCGACTGTACGTTGGTGCAGAAACGATACCACTGGTCTGTCTTTCAATATTCCAGCTGAAGAGGTGCGGCTTTTGTTCCTAGACCGGCTGCAGTCCATGGGCATGGAAACCGCTGAGGTATAGGGACGGCCCAGCCGTCGCTTGTTGTACGGCCAAATGACGCTGTGCCTCAGGGCTTGACCCTCTCGACTATCCATGACCTAAAGGCCTCATGAATGATGCCCTGAAAACATCGCTTTGGGTCGAAGCACATATCCGAACCTGTTTTAGCTTGGACTATCCGGCATTTGTTGTTGCCCGCGGAGACGCCGACCGCGGTGGTATATTGCTGAAACTCGACCGTTTCGACGATGGCATCTTTTTGTATGAACGCACCCTGGATTTTGACGGCAACCGGGTTTGGCGGCAGTTGAAAGCCGGGTTGGACAGCGCAAACGCGCAGGGAGTAATTGACAAGAAACGGTCTTTCGATTCTGACTTATGGGTACTCGAAATTGAAGATATGCGAGCTACTTATCAGCTCGACGCCCCGGTTTTAGCCGACTAAATCAGTCAAAACCGCATGTATCGCCGTTGTTATACCTTGACGCGGCGATCGTTGCTTCATAGGTAAAGCCCTTGCGCAACATCAATGAGCTAACAAGACTATGAGCCAACTCAATATCATCAATGTGCCGGACCCTTTGTTGAAAACAGTTTCAACACCTGTGGCTAAAGTTGACGCTGAAACGCGCCAGCTTTTGGATGATATGCTGGAAACGATGTATGCCGCGCCCGGTATTGGCCTGGCAGCGATCCAGGTTGCCATTGCCAAGCGGGTGATCGTGGTCGATACGTCTGCCGACGAAGACGAAAAATCACCCATGTTTCTGGTGAATCCGGAAGTGGTTTGGGAATCTCCGGAGCGGTCCACATACAGCGAAGGCTGTTTATCCGTGCCAGAGCATTATGCAGATGTGGAAAGGCCAGCCTCGGTGCGGGTCAAATATCTCGACTATAATAACGAGATGCAGGAAACCCTGATGGACGGGCTCACGGCCACATGTGTGCAACATGAAATTGATCACTTGGATGGTATTGTTTTCATCGACTATTTGTCGCGGTTAAAGCGTAATATGATTGTCAAAAAGGTTCAAAAAGCACAAAAAGACTCGGTGGTGCTTTAGCACCTTATCCTCAAGCAAGCAGGGGGCGTTATGAAGCTTATTTTTATGGGCACGCCTGATTTTTCGGTACCGACCCTGCGTGCTTTGCACGGCGCAGGCCATGATATCGTGGCAGTTTATACGCAGCCACCGCGCCCTGCCGGTCGCGGCAAGCGAGAGCAGAAAAGTGCGGTTCATAAGGCTTCCGAAGAGCTTGGTTTACGTGTCAGAACGCCGAAAAGTCTGAAAGATTCAATCAGCCAGAACGAACTGTCTGCTTTGCATGCTGACTGTGCGGTAGTGGTTGCCTACGGCCAGATTTTGCCTCAAGTCGTGCTGGATGCACCTAGGCTTGGTTGTATTAATATACATGCATCATTGCTACCGCGTTGGCGCGGCGCGGCGCCCATCCACCGGGCGGTTATGGCGGGCGACCGTGAAACCGGCGTTTGTGTCATGCAAATGGAAGCCGGGCTTGATACCGGGCCTGTGTTGACCAGCGCGCGCGTGGAAATTTCCACCCGCGCAACCACGCAGACCCTGCATGACAAACTGGCTGACCTGGGCGCATCGCTGATAAATGAAACTCTTGAAAGCTTGGACAGTGGAACCGCAACAGCCATACCGCAATCGGGCGAAGGTGTAACTTACGCGCATAAAATTGATAAAGCCGAAGCGCGCATCGACTGGGGCGTAAGCGCCGTGCTTATTGATCAGATGGTGCGCGGACTATACCCGTTTCCGGGCGCCTGGACCACTATTGAAGGTGAACGGGTTAACATTCTATCTGGGCGCTCAATTGATCAAAACGAGGCTGACACGAGGGCTGGAGCGACATTGACAGACGCATTGCTCGTTGCCTGCGGCGCGGGAGCCTATCAAATTGAAACTGCGCAGCGGGCCGGGAAAAGTTTTGCCCACCGCGAAGATTTTTTGCGTGGGTTCCCTGTGCCTGCGGGAACACGATTAGGCGGGGACGGCTCATGAGTCGTTTCAAACTGACAATTGAATATGATGGCAGGCCGTATGTGGGCTGGCAGCGTCAGGACAACGGTCCTTCGGTCCAGCAGGCGCTTGAAGAGGCAATAGGAAAGTTTGCCCCTGAGCGGGAGGTTCGTGTTGCGGGTTCCGGGCGTACCGACGCCGGTGTGCACGCCTTTGGACAAGTTGCTCATTTTGATACCAAACGAGATATTACGGCGGACGAAGTTCAGGGCGCGATCAACTATCATTTGGGCCGTGAGCCCATTGCGGTGGTACACGCAAAGGTGGTGAGCGAGGATTTCAATGCTCGCTTTTCTGCAGTGGCCAGGCACTATGTCTACAAAATCTGTAACCGCCGGGCACCGCTTACCATCGACAGAGGGTTGAAATGGCATGTGAAGCCAGCGCTCGATGAGGATGCCATGCACGCGGCGGCACAGCATCTGGTCGGTAAGCACGACTTCACCACATTTCGTCATATGCACTGTCAGGCAAAAGATCCGGTAAAAACCATGGGCTATCTAAAGGTTGAGCGGTTTGGGCAGGAAATTCATCTGTTTGCAGGCGCAAGGTCGTTTTTGCATCACCAAATTAGATCCATCACCGGCACGCTTATGCTGGTTGGTGCTGGCAAATGGACGGTGGACGATGTTAAGAGCGCGCTCGAAGCCAAGGACCGCTCAGCGCTTGGCCGTAACGCGCCGCCCGACGGCCTGTATTTTGACCGGGTCGATTATCCGCAGGAATGAAACGCTATGCGGCGTTGCTGGTGGGTTGGACAATCATTGCGTAGAGTGCATTTGCATTGGTTGTTTGCCTTAGCTTGTCACAGGCAGCGCTGTCGCGCAGAAGCCGAGACACTTTTGCCAATGCCTTCAAATGGTCAGCGCCGGCATTTTCCGGTGCAAATAACATAAACACCAGATCAACCGGCACATCATCTACTGCGTCAAAATCAACGGGCGCGGCCAGCCGAGCAAATACACCGCTAATTTTGGTCAGGCCTTCAATGCGCGCATGAGGAATGGCAACGCCTTTGCCAACGCCGGTGCTGCCTAGCCGTTCCCGGACGAGCAGTTTTTCCATTGCCAAGCGATCATCGAAACCGTGAACTTCTGCCCAGCGGCGGGACAGATTTTGCAGTGCTTGTTTCTTACTGGAGGCTTTGAAGTCAGCAAAAACCAATTCTGTGACCAACAAATCTTCGATATTCATTACAACTCTCTTGCCTGTGGCACCGGTATCTTGGTGGCATGCATTACAAACTCTAGCGATTGTGCTCGACTTTTAGGCTTTCCTGGTAACCCTGTTACAGTTGTTTTGCGTATTTTCCGGTTTGCTGTTCTGGCAATTTTCCGGCGATAGCCCGGCTTATTCTTTCGGGCTTATCCAGCCAATATTGCCGTCAGCCCGGCGGTATACAACTTCAAGCACATTCCCTTTTATGTTGCGGAATACAAATGCGTTCGCATCTGCCAAATCCATCAACATCGCGGCGTCGCCAACCGAAACTTTCGGTATCTCGCGGTTGCTTTCTGCAATGATGATCGGCTGATCATCTGCGCCGGTTTCAGTTTCGTCCTGCGTATCATTGTCTGGCTCAGGCGCGATGACAACATCGCGCGCAACTTCCATGGCAATTTCACGGCTGGACAAATTATGGTGGTTCTTAAGGCGTCGTTTGTAGCGACGCAACTGTTTTTCCACTTTTTCTGCAGCAAGTTCAAAGGCAGCATAGGGGTCTTCAGCTTCTGCACGGCTATGCAGGTTCACCCCTTGATTGGGATGAAGGGATATGTCGGTTCGGTAACTATGGCCTTCTTTGGCAAAAGTGGTGGAGGCATCAATGGATCGGTTGAAGTATTTGTCAGAAACAATGGCTAGTCTGTCTTCCACGTGTGTAGTCAGGGCTTCGCCAACATTCATTTTACGTCCGGTAACATTGATATCCATATGTGCCAATCTTCCTTTTTACGCGCCGCTGGTTCTTTGTAAGCAATACAGGCGGCTATCTAGATTATGTTGACCTGCCCGATTATCTGGTCAACCAACATGGGCAATTTAAGTTTACCGTTCTCATTCTTATTCGGCAAACGTTGCTTTCGTTCCGATTGTCAGATCAACCGGCTAGAGGTGCGGGTAGTCATTGCAACTATCCTTCTGCTCCATAGCAATAAGCTTACTAAAAACTAATGTATGCGTCTTGATTTTCATCAAGATACTGAAAAATCTTATCTTTTAGGAGAGGTCGAAATTTCCGGTTGACGGTAAAATGTACCGACTCAGGTTGCCATGTTTTTTTGTCGCCGTCGTTGAACCGATGACGCAATTTTCATCGCTTCGCGGTATTTCGCTACTGTGCGACGGGCAATATCAATGCCGTCAGCTTTCATCATTGCCACCAGCTTGTCATCCGACAGAATTTTCTTTGGATCTTCGGCATCGATCAGCTCTTTCAGTCGGAATTTCACCGACTCGGCAGAGTGGGCATCACCGCCGTCTGCGGCGGAAATCGACGAGGTGAAAAAGTATTTCAGCTCGAACATACCGCGCGGACAAGAAAGAAATTTATTGTTGGTAACCCGTGACACCGTCGATTCGTGCATGTCGATTTCTTCGGCGATATCTTTCAATGTTAGAGGCTTCAAAAAACGAACGCCATGTTCAAAAAATGGCTGCTGGATTTTTACAAGTGCGGTTGCCACTTTTAAAATGGTGCGCGCGCGCTGGTCCAATGCTTTGACCAGCCAATTGGCGTTGGACATGCAATCTGAGACAAAAGCCTTGGCGTCTTTATCTTCGCCCAGACCCGACAGTTCGCTGACATACTGCGAGTTGACCAGAACCTTTGGCAGTGTGTCCGAATTAAGCTCAACCACCCAGGTGCCTGCAGGGCTTTTCTGAATGAAAATATCAGGCACTACCGGCTGTACCGCCTGCCCGCCGTGGGCCAGCCCCGGCTTGGGGTTAAGGGCCCTGATTTCCTGGATCATGTCGGACAGGTCTTCCTGATCAATGCCGCATAATTTCTTCAGGGTTGAAAGCTCGCGCTTGGCCAACAACTCCAGATTTTCCACCAGCGCCTGCATGGCCGGGTCGTAGCGATCCTGATCTTTCAGCTGGATTGCGAGGCACTCGGACAGGCTGCGGGCAAAAACACCGGACGGTTCCAGGGTTTGCAGTGAAGTGAATATGCGGTTAACCGACTGCTGTGATGCTCCCAGCCGTTCGGCGACGTCTTCTATGATCGGAGCGGGCACATAGCCCGCTTCGTCAACGGAATCAATTATATGGGTGGCAACAAGCCGCTCGGCAGAGTCTTCAAACAAAACCACCATTTGCCGCAGCAGAAAATCATGCAGATTTTCCTCGCCTTCCAGCGTTTGGTCGAGCCCGCGGTCGTCATAGACACCGCTGCCGCCTTTGATCGTGCCGCCGCCTTCGTAGGTCAGCCCAGATGACAATCCGCCGCTGGCATCTGCGCGGTCTGGGGCGGCATCATTGTTGTAAATATTGGTGTCCAGGTTGGTATCAAGCGCTGAATCGGCAGAGCTGGATGTATCCAGCCCGCTGTCCATACTGCGGTCTGATGCTACCATACCAGTGTCACCGTCGCCGCCGTCGCCGCTGCCATCGCTTTTGCTGGTGTCCCTTTCCCGGATCGATTCGTCGGTATGGGTGCCACCGTGCTCGCCGCCTTCGGTGGGAGTGCTGGTGTCGGCTTCACCAACCTCCAAAAAAGGGTTTTTCTCTACTTCGGTAGTGACATAATCCGCCAGATCAAGATTGGAAAGCTGCAACAGTTTGATCGCCTGCTGTAACTGCGGCGTCATAACCAGTTGCTGGCTTTGTCTTAAATCCAATCTTGGAGCTAATGCCATCGCCGCGCTTTCTACAAACTGAAACTGTCGCCGAGATAAACCCGGCGAACTTCTTCGCTGTTCAGCACAGCTTCCGCATCGCCCTCGAACAGAACATGGCCATCATAAATAATGAAGGCTCTGTCGATAATATCGAGAGTTTCTCTCACGTTGTGGTCGGTGATCAGGACGCCGATGCCGCGGTCTTTCAGGTGGGCGGTCAGCTCGCGAATATCTGCGATGGCGATCGGGTCGATCCCGGCGAATGGCTCATCCAGCAGTACGAATTTCGGTCTTGCGGCCAGCGCTCGTGCAATCTCGCAGCGGCGTCGCTCCCCGCCGGACAGCGCCAAAGCCGGAGTATTGCGGAGGTGCGTGATGGAAAACTCTTCGAGCAGTTCGTCCAGCATTGCGTTTCTGAGCGCGCGGTCTGGTTCGACAACCTCCAGCACCGCTCTGATGTTTTCTTCAACTGTCATGCCGCGAAAAATAGATGTCTCCTGCGGCAGGTAGCCAATGCCCAACCGGGCACGGCGATACATGGGCATGTGGGTAATGTCCTGGCCGTCCAGCTCAACCCGACCGTGGTCCGGTGCGATCAGTCCGGTGATGCTGTAAAAACAGGTAGTTTTGCCGGCACCGTTGGGGCCCAGCAAACCAACTACTTCGCCGCGGTGAACTGAAAGGGATATATCGCGCAAAACAGGCCGCCCGTTGTAGGACTTGCCAATGCCCTGTACATTCAAGCCGTCGAAAACGCCGTTCGCCGGGTCGTTCTGCTTTTGCTGCTGTTCTGCAGTCATATGTGTCTCAAATCATTCCGGTTGTGGTTGATAGTTTGTTACTTTATCGCGCTTTGGCCTCTTTTGGACCTTGAGCAAGCCACATCTTGGCTCAATTTGTGCATACTAATTGTCAATAAATCATGAACGCTGGAACCAATCCAGCGAAATTAACCATAAATTTCAGGAAAACAGAGGGGTGTGTGCCGAAGTTAGTGCTGTGTTTATGGCTCACTCGGGTTTGGGTTTACTAGGAACAGTGAAGCTGCCGCGCACGCGGCCATTTTCGTCAGCGGTATTTTCGCCGTCCAGCTTGGCCAGACCGGAAATCAGATCAAACTCCAACCGGGATCCGGTTAACTCTGAACTGCCCTGTTTGAATACCACAGCGCCGCCAACGGTTATCAATTGCCGGTCCACGTCATAAATACCCCAGTCACCCGTTAGGGTTTCGCTGTCTGACAACAGTTGAAATTGACCTTGGGCGTCAAGCCGAGAGATTGATGGGTCGCCGTCGGTGTCGGCGCGGTCATAAAAAACCGTGATTGTGTTGGACCGAAGGGTAAGCTTGCCCTGCAACACTTGCACCGCACCGGTGAAAACCGCGCGGCCCTGTTTTTGTTGCATTTCCAGCCGCTCTGCAGAAATATCGATAGGCTGGTAGGTGTCATGATCCTTGAGCACTGATTGGCTGCTGGCCGGTGCGGTGAAGCAAAAAGCCAGTGCCGCTATCGCCCAAGCGATATGTCGTATGCGGCTATACCAAAAAGGCGTTGCGGTCATGGTCATCTCCCGGTTGCTGGTTTGTTTTCAGGACGTTTTGGCACAATATGCAGCGAAACACCGCCTTCGAACACAGCTTCTTTTTCTTTAACATTTAAACTCATGCGTGCGGCCTTCAATTGGCCCAGTTCTGAGCTGCCGGTAACCTCGCCCTGCCCAGTCGCAGCGCGGGTACGCAGGTCTATTTCCGCGCCTGCCATTTGAAGCTGGTAGCCGTTGCCTGTTTCCAGGTTCACGCCGCCGATCAGTGAAAGGGTATTGTTCTTGGTGCGGAAAATGCCGGTGCGGGCGTCAACAGTGGCCAGCTGGCCTTCCTCTAGTTCCATCTCTGCGTGGATGTCGGTTAGGCGCACGCGCGGTGCATTAGGGTTGTCTTGCTCACCCGCATTGGCATGGATGCGAAACAGCCGGTCCCTGGCGTCGGTACCCACATAATTCATGTTGGTCATTCTGATCACACCGTCCGAGCGGGCCACATCGTCTTTTGACAGAGTGAAGCTTACCTCGGCGTCGTTCAAGAACGGCCAACCAATGGTTATGGTGCCAAGAATGAGCGCACTGATTGGCAGAAAAACCTGCATCAGCCGGATAAAGCCGTCCCAGTTAATGCGCCCGCCGTTTGTCGGCGTCGGGCGCAGCGCTTCCAGCGCAACCTCGCGGGCGCGCTCAGGGCTTTGATAATGATCTTTAACTGGGGTACTCAAACTAACTGTCCTTCAACTCGCCCAAGGATCTGGGCAATCTGATCAATGCGAAAAAATATCCATGTCACCGAAGCCTGCCAGGTCCATGTCTGCACGGGTTGTCAGAAAGGCAAAGGCGGCAGTAGCCATTTTGGTGCGGTTCTCCCGCACCAGCATTATATCCAGCTTTTTCTTTAGCTGATGCAAATACAGAACGTCAGACGCAGCATAGCTTTGCTGCGCTTCGCTTATTTCGTCTGCACCCCAATCGCTGGATTGTTGCTGTTTGTCCAGCGCTACACCTGCTAGTTCAGCGCATAGGTCTTTCAAACCGTGGCGATCAGTGTAAGTGCGCACCAGCTTTGATGCGATTTTCGTGCAATATATTGGCGCGGTGTCGATGCCGAGATATTTTTTCATCACTGCCACATCAAAGCGGGCAAAATGAAATATCTTCAACACGTTCGGGTCGCTCATCAAACGTTTCAGGTTCGGCGCGCTATAGTCGCCTTGTTTGAAGCGAACCAGGTGGGCGTCGCCGTCGCCGGACGACAGCTGAACCACACATAAGCGATCGCGGTGCGGGTTGAGACCCATGGTTTCGCTGTCCACGGCAACGCTCGTGCCGAAAGAAACGTCAGCGGGCAAGTCACCTTCGTAGAAATATATAGCCATAGTGCCGCAATCCTTCATTCGCTGCCCTGCGCCACCACCTGATGCGACAGCGTTTAATTTTCGGCTATTATAGAGAAGCTTATGGCAGAATAAAGGGCGGTTCGCTCTTATGCCTATTGGTGCCATGCATTTCTGTTGACTTGGTTTGTTGTGTGGCTGAGCTAGCTAATGATAATGCTGCATGGAATCAGCAATATTAATCAAGCGAGAGTGAGCAATGTCTGACAACGATGGCCTTGAAGGAATTATCAATAATCTGGCCGAAAACGGCGGTAAAAGCGTTCAGATACCACCGGGTTGGGCGCAGGGGCGTGCGCTATACGGCGGCCTTGTTGCCGCAATTGCCGCAGAGGCCATGTCCGGGCAATTGGCTTCCCCGCGTCCGATAAGATCGCTTTTGGGCAATTTTGTTGCGCCCGCACCGGAGGGTGAGCTTGCGGTAAAATCTGAAATTTTGCGCGAGGGACGCGCTGTGGTTCAAGCTCGTGCTGATGTTATAGCGGGTGATCAGGTCTGCTTCGCGTCGTCAGCAGCGTTTGGTGATGATCGACCCGGCATTGTTGTTCTGCCAGAAAAAGCAGGCAACATGCCTGCGCGCGACAGTGTACCAGCCATGCAATCGGGCCAGCGACCTTTGCCGGGGTTTCTGGAAAATTTCGACATTCGCTGGACCGGCGGCGGCGTCCCCATGAGTGGCTCGAAGGATATGCATACCTCCATGTGGGTGCGCAACCGCAGCAACATGGATGCATTTCCTATCGCTAAAATCGTCAGTATTGCCGATATGCCGCCACCGGTTGTTTTGTGCCACTATGACCGACTCACGCGCGCAAGTTCAATGAGCTGGTCGATCGAATTCGTCGTGCCGCCAGAACAGGTGGTGGGAGACTGGTTCTATCTGGATTTTGTGCTGGACGCGGCAGCCAGTGGATACTCGCAGCAAAGCGGTAAAATATTCGATGAAACCGGTACGCTGGTCGCGTTGTCGCGCCAGTGTATGGTTTATTTCGAATGACGCTTTTGTTGTAAATTACGGAAGGCGGAAGCCTTACCTTACCCCACTTGGCGAAATTGAATATCGACGGGTTCAGTACATGGATATATTATGTGCGGATCGATGATGGTTGGCCAAGTGAAAGGGGTGTCGGTTGTGTCGGATAGAATAGCAACATGTCGGTGCGGACAGTTGCGCGCTCAATGCAAAGGTGATCCGGTTCGCGTTTCAGTGTGCCATTGCCTAGAATGCCAGAAGCGTAGTGGAAGTGCTTTTGCTGTTCAGGCCAGATGGGCCGACGCACAGGTGAGCATCAGCGGTGACTTTCAAACCTGGGAGCGTGTTGCAGATAGTGGTCATCGTGCCACATATCGGTTTTGCCCGGTTTGCGGATCAACAGTGGCCTATGTGATTGAGGGGTGGCCGGGTGTTACAGCCGTTCCTGTTGGCGCATTTGCCGACCCTGACTTCCTTGCTCCCAGCTTCTCTGTTTACGAACATAGAAAACATAAATGGGTCGAAATAACCGGCGCAGATGTTGACCATTCGTCAACCATTAACACTATGCGCTCACCTGGACAAACTACGGGCTTGCCTTCGCGTTAGCTGATCGTCTGCGTTCGGGCATTTCAGTGGCATTGACTAATGCTATAATGCTAGCCATACACTTGGGTTCAATTTAGTTTTAAGAGGTAATTACATATGTTTAGCCATATTATGATCGGTGCCAACGATGTCGCTGAATCAAAGAAATTCTATGACGCTATTCTGGAGGTTCTTGGCCACAGGCCCGGTGTTATGGACGAAAAGGGCCGTTGTTTCTATTATGAAAAAACGGGTGTTTTTTCACTCAGCAAGCCAATCGACGGTAAGGTCGCTACCTGCGGCAACGGCAGCACAATAGGGTTTGCCGCAGAAAACCCAGAGCAGGCAGACGCCTGGCACGCGGCTGGGTTGGCCAACGGCGGCACCGCAATTGAAGACCCACCCGGCGTACGCGGTAATGATACAACCCAGATGTATCTGGCCTATCTGCGAGACCCGTCAGGCAATAAAATCTGTGCTTTGCATTTAATTAAATAGAAAGTTTGGTGCCCAGAAGAGGCCGAAAGCTGACCAACTAGCTATGCAAGTTTAGATGGCTGCTGGCTCCCACGACCATTAAAAACTCTTTATTACTTTGTGTGGTCGAGAGTTTTTTCATTGTCCGCTTGAGCCGCTGTTTGTGAAGCTGGCCGTAGGCCTATAAACATACTGTCTCGGCCGGAGGACTTCTCGACAACGTGAGAACTGAAATCTTGATACGGTAAGTTTTACTCACAAAACTAAAACATCGAAGCCACTCCAACCGAAGTGGCTTCGATGTTTACGACGGCGACAATAGGTGTATTGAAACATACCGTTTAGACCAAGGGCGATAGTCGGCAGGGCAACAGCACAAAGCGCAGCCACTGCTGGTAAATCCGGCTCATCGGGTCAGCAAATCCTAACGAACAGGTATGCGAAACAACAGCGTATACATCACAGGCACGAACCCGAGAGTAACAATAGTTGCCACTATCAGACCCCAGGCAATCACGCTGGCCATGCCGTAAAAGAGGGCGCCACCAAACAAGATCAGTGGAACAAGCCCCAGTACAGTTGTAAGCGTCGTCATCAAAATAGGCCGCAGACGTGCTAGGCATGCCGTGATAACCGCATCCAAAGGCTCTCGGCCCGCTTCACGTTCAATTTCAATCCGATCCACAAGTACAATGCCGTTGTTGATCAGGATTCCCGCGAGGCTGAAGAAACCGAGCATCACCATAAAGCCAAATGCTGCATTCATAATAACAAGGCCAAGAACCCCACCGATCAACACAAGTGGAATGGTCAGCAGAATGATCGCCCCCCGCCTGAATGAATTGAATTGCCCAACGAGTAGAAGGGCAATCCCGGCCAGCGCCAGCGGCAGCAGAGCAAACAAGTCACCGTTGGCAGTCTGTTGATCCTCTACTTCACCGCCCACTTCCCACCGGTACCCAGGGGGCAGGTTCAGGGCATTGAGCGTAGGTAAGAGTTCTTCAAACAAAGCTTGAGATGAAATCGTGGTGTTTCTTGCCTCAATTGTCAGGGTGCGTTCACGGTTATGACGAATGACCCGCCCAAATTGCCATTCACCGCTCACTGTCGCGACCTGTTCCAAGCCAACAAACGCATCGGCGGTCGGGGAGTAGATAAGGGCTTGTTGAAGCCCCATGAGCGATGTGCGCATATCTTCCTTTGCCCGGTATATGATCGGCAATGTCTTGTCACCTTCGCGGTACTGACTGAGCGTGATTCCAGAAAAGGTTGCGTCAAGGGCATCCGCAATGTCACTGGAGGAAAGCCCGGCGCGGCGCGCGCGGACCTGATCAATATTCACCAGGATTTTGAGGATTTTATTTTCCCAGTCGTGCTTGATACCAACGGTTCCAGGAATATCATGGAGAGCTGCTTCAAGCCGTTCGGCCTGTATTGCCAGCTGGTCGCTTTCAGGGCCGACAAGCCGCACTTCAAGCAAACCCGGCTGAGTGGAGCCAAACCACATCTTTTTTGCGTCCGCCCTGGCACCGGGCATTGTGCTCCTCATATGTGCATTGACGCGGTCAACCATCATACCGACATCATTAGCGTCCAAAGTGTTAACAAGGACAAAGGCACGATGGGCATCGGGGTCAACCGGCGAAAGCGCAAGGAAAAAACGCGGGCCGCCGTTACCAATATAAGCAACATGGCTGTTGATCTCCGGGTTTGCGTCTTTATCGGCGAGCCAGCGTGTTAGTGGGCGAATTTGGCTGTTCACCTCGCGTACGTCGGTGCCAGCTTCATAGTCGATGTAAACGAGAAATTGATTGCGGGCACCAAGTGGGAAAAACTCGGTTCTAACCAAACCTAGAACCTGAAGCGAACCAAACAAAAGGCCAACAAGGGCAACAACAAACACCAGCCTTGCAGTCAATAGACGGCCCAAAACCGCACGGTAAATTTTGTACATCAGGCCGCTATAGTCTGCTTCCTCTGCCGTTGCCTTTGCGTCTTTAGGTTCAGCTTTCATGAACCAGACGCACATGGCAGGCGTTACTGTCATCGATAGCAACCATGACGCCAACAACAGGATCGCAACCACCTGCGCAAGCGACCGCACATAGTCCCCGGCGCCTCCGTCCAGAAGCATCATGGGCATGAAGGCCAGCACGGTGGTCAATGAGGATGAAAGAAGTGGCAGCGCCAAAGTGCGGCCTGCTTCAATCGCTGCTTTGATCTTGTCTGTGCCAGCTTCCAAACGGACACGGATGTCCTCAGCTATCACAATGCCATTATCGACCAGTAGACCAAGCGCGATTATCATTGCAGCAATTGACATCCGCTGGAGCTCAATATCCAGAAGGCGCATTACGATAATGCCAAACAGCATAGTAAGCGGCACAAACGAGCCAACGATCAGGCCAGTTTGCAGACCAAGGAAAACCATGACAACAACCAAAACAATAACAAGCGTTTGATACACATTGGATACAGCGCCTTGCACGGCGTCATCAATCAATTCGGGTTGGAAAGTTGCATACTCAAGCACATAACCAATAGGTAGCTCGCTTTCGAGCTTCCTCAGCATAGCTGTCAACCGTTCACCGAACTCTACATTATTGGTTCCGTCAACGGTGGATACTGAAATTATGATTGCCTGTTTGTCGTTAAAATAGACAGGGTTTTCCGGAGGGTCAGCATACTGCCGCGAAATATCAACGACTTCTTCCAGACGAACTACTTGGTTGGTATTGGGCACTGAGAAAACCTCATCGCGGATTTCATCAACGCTTTCGAAATTGCCTGAGGGTTCGATGATGACAGTGCGACTGTCAGCGACAATTGACCCTCCGGGCTTGATGATGTTTTGACGTGAGAGCTCGCTAAATACCTGCTGGGCCGAAACACCAAGCTGCGCAAGCTTAGCTGGGTTAGCCTCGAGAAATATCTGCTCTTTCTGCGTGCCCAAAACTTCAATGCGGCGCACGCCGTCCAGTGTGTACAGCTTGTTGCGAAGGTCCTTGGCTGTATCCGACATTTCAGTCAATGAAAAACCATCTGTCCAAAGAGCAACTGTTGCAATCGCGGTCAGGCCAACATCATCATAGACAAAAGGACCGGTTGTGCCGGAAGGCAATGAGTTTGCAGCGTCGCCGACCTTGTTGCGAATATCCTGAAAAACTGGGTCCAGCTCAGTCACCCAATCATGGACAACAACACTGATTAGCGTTTCGCCGGTTTTAGATGTCGAATCTATATCTTTAATTTCAGCAATAGCTCTTAAGGCCGTCTCCAGTGGTTCAGTGAGCAAGTCTTCAACCCGTTCGGCAGACATGCCGGGAAAGTAAGCTTTAATCTGAGCGTTGCGAATAGTGACACTGGGGTCTTCAGCGCTGGGATATGACAGGAAGGTAGATATCCCAACTACGATAGCGAGAAGGATACCCATGATGGTGATACGGGAATTATTAATTGCCAAACTAGTGATTTGCATGATCGGCCTCCGAGCGCGGGTTTAAGGGCGGCTTTATTGGCCGATCAATTTTACTTTTTGGCCGTCCCGCAGGAAACTGACGCCTGCTGCAGCGAGAATGTCGCCGGGTGCAACCCCCTCCGTAACAGCCAGAAGATTATCTCGCCCCGCACCACCAACAATGGTGACTTTGACCACTGTTCCCGTTTCAGGGTCAAATTTGAACACGTGCCCGGAATTCGCATCGTTTGAAGGTGACACCGCAACGAGGGGAACAAGATACCCACGACCATTGCTTTGATCCGCAAGTACAATAGAAGTATCAGCCGCCATGCCAGGCAACAGCGAAGCTGGTGGACTAAAGAGGGTTGCTTTCACCGAAACGGAGTTGGCAGCCCCAGCCGCAGAGCCGATTTCCGTGATGCGGCCTTCGCAGCCACATCCTGTGACCGAACCGCTTGAAACCGTCACTGGTTGACCAATTGTTAACCGCGACACCAGCGTATCCGGTACGAGCAGGCTAACTTCAAGTGCACCCTGAGAATTGATTAAAAACGCCGTTTGCCCGGTGGAGACTTCTGTGAACGGGTCGATTGTGCGGTTCGCAAGCACACCGTCAAAAGGAGCGCGCAGGGTTGCATTGTTCAGATTGCGATTAGCAGCGTTTAATCGTGATTGCGCCAACGTCACGTCATTGCCAGCGGAGTCGTATGCAAGCTGTATCTGGTCGTAGGTAGCTTTAGTAACCCATCCTTTGTCAAACAGATCTTTCTGACGGTCAAGGTCGGCTTTTTTGTTGCCAAGAGTGGCTGTTGCCGATTCCAGTTGGGCCTGAGCCGCAGCCACATCAATGTTGAAAGGTTCGGGGTCCAACGTTGCGAGTATCTGACCTTGTGTGACGGTCTCACCTGCGCTGGCCTCTACCGTTGCAACAGTGCCTGACACATTGTAACTGAGCGCAGACACGTCTGCGGCAGCTATGGAGCCGCTAAAGCGCCGAATATCACCTCCAGCAGGCTCGCTAACGTAAAAAGGCTTGATTGCGCGGACTATTTCTTCCTGCTCAGGGGGCGGTGCCTGGTCGCATGCACTCAATAACGCTATTGCTCCGAAGCATACAATCGCTTTCCTCAGCGCTGGAATGAAGATACTCATGCCCGTCCCCTTTTTAAACAACTGTTTACAGCTCGATTTCTGTTAGCATACTAGGGTGCAGGAGTTAGGGAAGGCAACCAGCAAATGATTACACAGTTATTCATTGGCGGCGTATTGATCGCGGTAACCGTTACGGTACAGGTGCTGTTTTTTGGCGGTGCAATCACAGTTTTAAATAAGTTCGGTCACAGCCTCGCCAAACCGCCACTGGTCCGAAAAACCATTTTCAGTCTAATTGTCGTCGTATTGTGGATAATGATTGGGCACAGTGTTGGTGCCTGGGTTTGGGCAGCTGCTTACATAATAGTTGGTGCGTTTGATACTCTGGAACCGGCGCTATACTTCTCACTTGTTACCTTCACAACCCTCGGATACGGCGATATTACTTTAGGTTCTGACTGGCGACTGCTGTCAGCAATCACTGCTGCTAATGGTTTGCTTGCTTTTGGCTTAAGTACGGCGTTTCTGGTTGAATTTCTTTCGGAAGTAACGAAAGCGCAGCAACGATCATCCGAGAAATAACTTAATCACAACTGCGTTTGTGAGATCGACGAAAAAGGCTCCCACCAGCGGCAAGATAATAAACGCAAGTGGTGCAGGGCCGTGCGTCTTAGTAACAGCAGTCATGTTGGCCACCGCGGTTGGTGTTGCACCCAGCGCAAAACCTGCAAACCCGGCGCTCAGGACGGTAGCCAAATAGTTACGCCCCATCAATGGGAAAAGCACAAACAAAATAAACAGAACAGTTGCACCAATTTGCGCCGACAGAATTATCATTAGCGGCCCGGCCAAGTCCGCAATTGACCATAGCTGCATGCCCATCAAAGACATGGCAATAAACAAACCCAGCGAGAAATCAGACACTACAGCCAGAGCTTTGGTTCTGGCAGGCCAATGCATCTTAGGCATGATGTAGGGCAGTGTATTGGACATCACAATGGCAACAAGCAGGCACGCCACAAACAGGGGCAGTCTGAAGCCTATTGCCTGCAGACCTTCATTAACAACGAAGCCGATGATGATGGCAATATGAAGGACGAGGATCACGGCCATAATACTGATGTGATTGATTTGTTCGGTTTCTTCTTTTTCATGCGATATGCCAACGACCGGCCCGTCGATTAGGGGCTCTGAGGCTTTGGTGCGCTTCAACAATAGTTTCGCTATCGGACCACCGATTAAGCTTGCTGCAACCAAACCAAGCGTTGCAGCAGCAATGCCAATTTCCAGCGCATCAGGGACACCGTGTTTAGCAGCAATATCCGGTGCCCACGCGATGGCGGTTCCATGGCCACCAATAAGCGACGCCGAGCCCACCAAAATACCGACAGCACTTGGCAGCCCCAAAGCTTTAGCCACCATCACACCGATGACGTCCTGAAACAGGATGTAAAACAGTGTGAGCGTAAGCAAAATAAGCAAGGGCCGACCACCGGAAATTAGGTCGGAGAAACGCGCATTGATGCCGATGGCAGTAAAAAAATAGACCAGCAGCCGGTCACGCGTTTCCAGGTCGTATGCTAGTTCCAAGCCTGTTGTCAGGAATATTACCAACCCGATAAGGGCCGCGATAATGCCACCTGTTACTGGTTCAGGGATATTGTATGACCGAAGGAAACCAATCCGCCCGTTAAGCTTCATGCCAACAAAAAAAACGACTATGCCGATGGTATAGGCAAGGAAACCATCGATCGGAACAACGTTACCCGCCATCAGTTAAACCCCACTTCTTCTGCCCTTGGTCTTTTTTGCCAGAAATTGCCAGTTTTAGCGGTCGCGTAGCCCAAATCGTATAATTCCAACATATAGTCACGGTCAAACTCGCTTGATCTGTTCGCCTTATAATTATCTGGAATACTGATAGTATTGAACTCAATACCGTCGCGCTGGGTCACATAATATATACGTTCCACATCTCTGTTTAGCTGGCTTAAAAGTAGCCCGCTGATTGCGCGCTTAATAATGGAAATTGTTGATACGGGTGCGGGCTCATAAAAGCTTATTGAATTGCCGTTTTGGATAACAAACACGCGGCGCTTGAGTTTAATGCCCAGGGCCTTGTCTAATTCACCAACCCTGATTTGCGGCGGATAGGCGAAAACCTGACTGGTAACAGCGCCGTCCACATGAAGTTCTGTGAAGGTTTTCCCCGCATATTCCCACTCAATTGTGACTGGCGGAAAGAGGCCGGGAACCGCTGCCGACGCCAGTATGATACGCCGAATGAGCGGCGCAGCAGCATCGCCGCGGTTGCTGGCAATTGCCGTAATGTCCCAGACCGTGGGACGGAGCGCATCAAAATGCGTTGTAAGAACAGATAAATTACGTCCCTTTCTTTGTTCAGCGGCCAGGGCGCGTACGACATCTACGGTTATGTATTTTTCCAACAGTTCTTCCAGCGGCTTGGTACTGGCCAATGAAGAGCCCCAGATTGCGCTCGCGATGCCTTCAGTGCGGTAAACCATCTCTTTTGTAATGGATGTGTAGGCTTCGGTTAGCGCTGTATCATAATCTGAACCCAGAAACGCTAGCGGCGCAATCATTGCACCCGTGCTGATGCCGGTTACATAGTCAAATTCAGGCCTTTTACCACTTTCGGTCCATCCCGCAAGTATTCCAACCCCAAACGCACCGTTCGCGCTTCCGCCAGACAAAACGAGTGCATTTGAAACAGGAGTGCCGTCCCCGGCATGTCGAGCTATAACAAGTTCAACGGCAGCCTTGAAACCTTCTTCAACGCCGTCCGGCAGAGTGTCACCCCACCAACGTTCGGGGATAAGTTGCTGAAAATCGACCTGGCTGAATTCTGCAGCAGTCAAAGGCGTATGCTTAATAGGCGTTGCACAGCTCGCTGTTATCAACCCCAAAAAGAATATTATGCAGACTCTGGGCACACCAATGTTCCGTCTAATTTGCGTGTTCGTCAGCATTTTACACATTAACGTTCGCAGGTCACGTATGTTCAACGCGCGACAAAACCGTATTTGTAAAAGTGCTATTATTGCGATACGCTGCGTATAGAAAGCGAGGTCGATATGAAATTATCTTCAAGACGGGTAGCTTTTAGTTTCACAGTAATTCTTGGTACTTCGTTCGCCGTTTCCGGTCAGGATTATGACCGGAACCAGTTTCGCGAGTGCAAAGAGTATGCTCAGGAAATATCAGGCTATTACGGACGGGTTCCCAACCGACATTTGCCCGGCGGCGCGCTGGAAGGCGCTCTGAAGGGAGCATCAACCGCAAGTGGGCTAGCATGGCTCGGCGGCGCCAACAAAAAGGAACGCGCACGTGCAGCAAAGCGCGGAGCGGCGATTGGCGGCCTTATTGGCGCACTTAAGCGTGGTGCTGCAAAAGACAAACAACGCAAAGCCAAACGGCAGTATAGGCGCCTGTTAGACAGATGCATGAACCAACGCGATTAACTGGCTGACCCTTAGGAAAAGTGAGACAAAAAATGAAATTATTTCGTAGTTTATCAATAGCCGCATTTCTAGCTTCCAGCGTTGCGCTCTCTCCACTGGTTGCCAATGCTGATCACCATGAGGCCGGTGAGGGTACGTTTAAATTAGACGCAATCACCTGTTGGGATTTGGGTACGATGGAAACAGAGGAAGAGGCGGCATATACACTCTTGATGCTTTATGGTTATCATTCTGGGATAAATAAAAAGATCGAACATTCCGCTGCCGGAATTCAAATGGCACTCGGCGCTGTTGGCACGGTGTGTGAAGAAAACCCGGAAATGACTGCTCTGGATGCACTCGCTAAAGCGATGAAAAAGTAGCGATTCTACGTAGCGCCAGACTTAATTTATGATCTGGCGCTATATTTTTTATCGGGGAAAGCCATCCAAAAGCGTTGCCACAGCTTCTTCAATGCCGGCAGTTCCACTATCCAATTCTCTCTTGGATAGATTTTTATTGGCAGAACCGTGCCAAACCGGGCTTTTCCGCGCGACATCAAACAAATCGATAGAGAGTGTACCTTCAGTGTAATTGTGGTGTGTCGTCACCTCGCGGAATTGTGGGAAATAATAATCATAGTAACCGCGCCCCCAACGCCAATTGCCTCTGTACAACCACGGATCAAATGCAGGGGTTGATTGCAGATGTGTTCGTGTTTTTACTTGATCCCGCGCACCTACGGTAAAACTAACCGCGAAGTCGGCGGACGCTGGGTTTTCAACAAGCTGGTACCCTTTGCCAGACAACGTGCTGATAATTGCATCCATAAAACGCCGCTCAGCAAGAGGACTGACCGTGTGATCCCCAACTACCGTCATTGGTTTTTCACTTATCCATGCAAAAGTCTCATAGCCACTGAAATCTTGGTCAGGGTCTTGATCAACGTAAAAATTACCTGTTGAAGCACACCCCATCAAAAACAGGCTGCTTATTAACAACACACAGAATATTTGGACCTTGCGCATGTTTTTTCCTTTCCGCTGAAGTCCCATGAGTATCACGTAACCAAATGAAAATCACCTAACTGAATTACTCGGCTCGACAAAGCTCCTCTGGTTTGATTTTTCCAGCATGTGTCATTTGTTCACCAACACACACAAGTTAAACGATTACTATTTCCCGTGATAGTATGATTTTTTTGTTTCGTGTGATATAGACAACAGACAACTTGATCAGCTTTGGTTGTCGCGGGATGTATGGAGCTTGGACACGAAAGCTCAACTTTCATCATGAGCACGTGGGCAAACTTAAGGGGCTGAGCCCCTATATGGGAGTAAGCGGCTGACCAAAGTTTTCAGACATCGTGTATTCTGGTTATTGGCAGCCATATCAGCGACCTTGGCTACACTTATTCTAGTGACGCTCTGGAGCCTGATAAATACATGGCAAGCCTATTCCCGGCCAATTTTCGAAAACATGCTTGAAGTTGACGTTGAGATTGAAAGGGACTTTGATCTCATCAGGAATTTGAACCAGCGTTTTTCCAACCAACCCACGTGCACGGAAACTATCCTCAAGTCCATGCGATTGGCTCAACTTAACGCCAGACGACTTCATGAATTCTCATATGTGGTGGATGACATGATAGTTTGCACAACGACATTAGGGCAAGTTTCTGAGCCTATATCCCAATCAGAAGAATCCGTGAAAGGAGAATTTTCCGACGTTGAATTTTCTCTTTCAGTGCCAATTGTGGCGCTGGATGGGCATATCACGAGTATGCAAGTCAGAATTGGTGGGTTTCAGGCATTTATCCGACCGCTCCCCATCGACACTATGCAAATGCCTTGGCTGCAAACCGGTGTCTATGCAATCACCGAGAAGGGAGTTCAGTCTGTTCTGCAACCACTGGCGGTTGAACCCCGCGCTCCGTTTCAAGACGATAATCCGCGTTGGTGGATAGAGGAGGGCAGGTGGGTCGAACAATATTGTTACGGTTCGGGCAGCTGTGGTTTGGTTGTTATTAATATCGCACTGTATCTATCGCATCGCCAAGAAGTCGTCTTAGTCATTCTTATGTTTTTCACTCTTGTTGCGGGATTGGTTGGGGTTGTCATCTGGTCTGCGCATAAACGGTACATGCAAATCGGCCGACAGCTGAAACGCAGTCTCAATTACCGAACGGTGGACTGCGTTTATCAACCTATATTCCGGCTGGACAACGGGCATCTGGAGGGGTGTGAAGTTCTGTGCCGCTGGCGCGACGAAGGCAATCAACAAATACGACCCGATGTCTTTATCGGTGAGATAGAAAGAAATGGCCAGACCCGTCAGCTGACGGAAATTGTTATCAAAAAGGCTATCGATGAATTGATGGCCGCAGGTTTGTTCGGGCGAATCAGAATGGCTGTAAATACCTTTCCCGATGACATCGCATCTGGCCATGTTGATCGAATATTGACCAAAACTCTGAACGGCCGGCCTTGTCAGTCTGTTACTGTTGAAGTAACGGAACAAGAAGCTTCAAACGTAGGGGAGGTTGCCGAAAACATTGAACAATTACGTAGCAAGTCCATCCGGTTGGCTATTGATGATTTTGGAACCGGATATTCCAATTTTCAACATTTGGAAAAATTAAATGTAGATTATCTTAAGATTGACCAAAGCTTTGTTCGCGGCATGGAAACCAATGCCCTTAGAAGCCATTTAATTAAAAGTATCACGGAAATGGCCCAGATATTGGGTCTCCAAACCGTTGCTGAAGGCGTGGAACTGCAGGCACAGTTTGATGCTCTGAAATCACTAGGAGTAAGTTTTTCTCAGGGTTATCTGCATGCGAAACCAATGCCGATTTCTGACTTTGCCAATTATGTAAAACAGCATAAGATTAGCAACATTGGATAATCAGGGTCCTCGGTTTTGCCGATGTTGTCTATTTGGTTTTGGAAACGGAAATTTATGAAAATTACGAAGACACTTGTCAGCCGTACTGCTGTCGCAGCGTTAGCAACTACACTCATGTCAGGGGCTACATTCGCGCAGTCGGACAGTAATATATACTCCGGCCTTCAAGCTTTCAGCGACCTTGTCTTGCCAGATGTTTCACAGATAACAATTGGTGCCGGGCCCAGTTTTGGCCCGGACTATTTTGGGTCTGATGACTATGAATTCCGCCCCAAAGCCGCTTTGTACATCAAATTTGACAAATACCTGACCTTGGAAAATGACGGGGCCTCACTCAATCTACTTGGGCTCAGTAATTTCCAGTTTGGGCCCGTGGCTCATTTTACACCGTGGCGGAACGAGGATGAAAATCCCGTTCTGAACGGACTGGGCGATATCGACGCCAGCTTGGATTTTGGTCTGTATGCCAAAGTTCTCGTAGCAAAGCGTTTCTCGGCTCGCTTACGTCTATTCAATGATTTGCTGAAAGATGATAACGGCGCGGCAGTAGAACTGTCGCTCAACGCAGTTATTCACCAATCCGATAATTTTTCATTGTTGTTTGGCGTTACTGGCAGCTGGATTGACGATAAAAGGGCACAACGGTTTTTTGGTGTTACAGCAAACCAAGCGTTAGCCTCTGGTCTGCCGGAATTCAGGCCTGGAACCTCGTTTCAAGACGTACGGGCGGATATTGGCGCGCGCTGGGAATTGTCTGATAAGTGGGCGGTCAACGCTTATGGTCGGTACTCCAGACTATTAGGCGACATTAAAGACAGTCCTCTTGTCGATACTTTTGGCTCCGAAAATCAATTCACCGTTGGCACATTTATCACGCGAACATTCGCATTCTAGGTGTGTTTGACCGAATGAAGCAGTCAACTGCCATTATAGAAAAAACTGGCTTTTTATTGCCATTATTGTTGGTGCTGTCGGTCTGTGCGACCCGCCTTCCGGAGCCATCAGTTCCACAGAGCAATATTACAGCACCGCCTGAAATCAGCATTAATCCTGACACGGGTGAGCACAGCACGGAAATTGACGTTCTGATATACAATATTGCGGCGCTGCCATGGCCACTCCGCAGCAACCGCGCCAAAGCAACCAAGTTGATTGGAGCCGAACTCGCCGCAATGCGCAAAAGAGGTGAGCAGCCAAACATTGTCATGATTCAGGAGGGGTTTCGTTCATCTATCAAACGAATGATTGAACTCTCGGGATACCCAAATTGGGTACGTGGACCCAAAGCAAGCGATAAAATGCCCGACTTTTCTGATCGCGCGCCCGAAGATTTCAAAAAAGGCCGTAGCTTTTTTAAAGGCGAACGCATCGGTAAAATCATGGACTCTGGGCTCTATATTCTTAGCGACTGGCCAATCTTGGGCAAAACTAGCCAACCCTTTTACCGCTATGAATGCGCGGGCTTCGACTGCGGCGCCAACAAAGGGATGTTGGCTGTTGGTATCCAGGTGCCCGGCATGCCTGGCTTCTTGCAGATGTTTACCATTCACATGAATGCCGGAGGCACGACAACAGGCGTGTCTGAAGAACGATCGCTAACCGCCCACTCACTACAAATTGACCATCTGAATGAAACCATGAAAGAGGGCGTCGATGTCGAACAACCCCTAATTTTCGGTGGTGACTTTAACATGAAGCAAGCCCGTGAAAGAATGGGTTATGTGGAACGTGACCGCGAGCAAGTCGAAGATATCAAGCTTGTTCAGCATTATTGTGTCGTCATCGTACCATCTGAGTGTGATGTTCGTATGGAATATGAAAGCAGTGAACCCTGGCTGGAAACACAGGACTGGCAAGCCTGGAGGTCAGGAAAACAAGTCAAAGTGAAGGCAATTCTGGTTGACAATATGTTCGAAGAAGAACGATCAGATGCTCCTAAAATCAAAGGACGCAGAACACTCTCCGACCATAATGGTTTGCTGGTGAGATACCGGTTGAGCTGGAAACCCTTGGTGTCGAACAATTAGAAACAAACCAATATTCCTTTCAGACCGACTTTTCTTATTCTAAGTTACCACCTTCTTCTCGTATAAGTTTTATGATAGGCTACCCTCAGTAGTTACGAGTTGTTCCTTTAGTTGCTATCTTACTTAAAGGAGTAACCTCATGAGGCATGCTATTCGTGGCTCTGCCATTTCGTTTAAAGATAATCCTTTTGCCAAACCTGTAAGCGAATGCCTCGTCTACGAGGAAGACGCCATCGTTGTTATCGATGATGGAAAGATAGTCGCATTTGGGCCCGCCACGGATATTCAGCCAACACTAGCCAAAGACATACCTGTCACGCGGTACACCGATGCGTTGATCATGCCTGGGTTCATCGATTGCCATGTACATTATCCGCAAACGGAAATTATCGGCGCCTATGGCAAACAACTGTTGGACTGGCTCAACAAATACACCTTTGTCGCCGAGCAAACCTTCCGCGACAAAGACCACGCCAGTGAGGTTGCGCGTGTATTCCTGAGAGAATGCCTGAGGGCAGGGACCACCACTGCAACGGTTTTTTGTACAGTTGACCCAACGTCTGTCGATGCCTTTTTCGAAAAATCACAAAAGCTCAACATGCGTAATATCGCAGGTAAGGTTCTGATGGACCGCAACGCCCCAGAAGCACTTACCGACACACCGCAATCCGGATACGACCAGACCAAGGAATTAATTAAACGTTGGCATGGCAACGGTCGCCAACTTTACTGCGTCACACCCCGATTTGCCCCGACAAGTACGCCCGAGCAGATGGAAATGACCGGCGCGGTATGGCAAGAACACCCCGGCACCTATCTGCAAAGTCATGTTTCTGAAAACAAGGGTGAAATCGAGTGGGTTAAGGAACTGTACCCTGACTGCGACGGATAACTTGATGTTTACAGGCGCTATGGGCAACTTGGCCCTCGGGCAATTCACGGTCACGGTGTTCACTTGACCGAAGCAGAGTTTCAGGTTCTCCCTGAAACAGGTACAGCAATATCCCACTGTCCGACGTCCAATCTATTCCTCGGCAGTGGACTGTTTAGCCTGGAAACGGCGATGAAAGCCGAGCGACCCATCCGTGTAGGTCTGGCGACCGACTTGGGTGCGGGCACTAATTTTTCACAGCTGGTAACCATGAACGAGGCCTACAAGGTTGCACAAATGAGTGGCTATTCGCTGAGCGCACCGCACGCCTTTTATCTGGCAACCCGCGGCGCTGCCAATGCGCTGTATCTTGACGATAAAATTGGCAGCATTGAAGTGGGTATGGAAGCCGACCTCACTGTGCTGGACCTGAACGCCACACCAGTTCTTGAATATCGCATGAAATATGCGCGCAATATCGATGAAATGCTCTTTGTCTTGATGACTTTGGGGGACGACCGAACAGCAAGGGCGACTTATGTCGCAGGAGAACTGCTTTATTCACGCAATCCGCATATCACAAACGAACAGTTTACCAGGAGTTTAACAACCGACTAGCCATTTGTGGCTAGGCAACTGAAAAGATTGGGGAAAAATCATGTCAGACGCAGTCGCAGATGGACCGCAAGCAACAACAGATAGCAAACTAGGCGGATTTCAAGCCTGGATAAATTGGCTACTCGGTGTTGCCTTTGTTGTTTTTGTTTTCACATTCCAAACTGGATATGCCGTTACCAACGTCAACATGATTGAGGACTTGGGCCTTACAGTGACCCAGGTCGGCATAATCGGCTCCATATACACTTGGGCATTTGCAGTTGTTCAGTTTGGTAGCGGGTCCATTCTCGATAAACTGGGCATGCGCTGGGTGCTGCCGGCAGCCTGCGCAATCGTTACGCTGGGAGGCTTTGTATTTGCCAATGCGTCTGGTACCGAAATGTTAATCGCCGGCCAAATATTGATGGCTATCGGCGGTTCGTTCGGATTTGTCGGGGCAGGATTTGTCGGCGGCAAATGGTTCGGGGCGGCCAAATATGGCTTCATGTTTTGCTGGGTACAGTTTGTTGCCTCTCTCGCGGCAATCGCCGGACAGAAAGTTCTGGGGTCACTGGTAACTGAATTCTCCTGGGATATTCTCCTGAACAGCCTTGCCACTGGCGGCCTGGTTTTGACCGTTCTGATGTTTATTATTATGCGTTCCCCCCACCAAATTGGCGATGAGGACGACAGCTGGCCTGGATTGATACCGTTTCTCAAGGATTTGATTGAACGTATCAACTCGGTTTGCGCCATTTCGGACAGCTGGATTAACGCTCTTATTGGCGGTGCTACGTTTGGGTCCATGCTGGCACTCGGCGTCGTATGGGGCCCGCGGTTTCTGATCGCTGGCGGGATGGAATCAATTGATGCCTTCGGTGTCAGCGCAACCATGTGGCTGGGACTGGCCTTTGGAGCGCCTGTTTTTGGGTGGGTTTCCGACAAAATGAAACGCCGCAAGTTACCGATGGCCATGGGGTGTGCGTTCCAGTTGTTGGCGATCATCTATATAATAGCTAACCCTTCAATGAGCGTTGAAGCAGCGTCAATTGCCTTCTTCCTTTGGGGCTTCATGTCCGGTGGGTCGATGCTGAACTTCCCAATTGGAGCCGAACTCGTGAAGCCAAGCCTGATCGGCACTTCAGCAGCTGTTGTTAACGCCGTACAGTTTGTTGTCGGCGGTATCATTATGGCAATACCGGGCAGGGTACTTGCAGGCACCAGTCTGATCGCCCGATTTGCAGAAATTGATGCTGAGCGTGTAGTTGCGGCGCCAACGATCAGCGACTACCAATGGGCGCTGATAATTATTCCGCTAGCGCTTTCGGTTGCCTTGTTTCTGTTCTTGTTCTTGCGTGAAACGTATCAATCAGAGGAAACCTGACGTGAGGCAAATAAGCTTTCGGTTTAAGGCTATGGTACAACATGCAAGTGTCGCCTTGATACTCGCCAATTTGATAGCACAGCCAGCTACCAGCCAAGAAGAGGGAAAGTCTCCCTCTTTTTTCCAGTGGCAAACTACCGAGTTCCATCTTCAGTACGGCAATAATTTTAAGATTGCCTTCACACCTGATAACGCCCAGCAAGACGCCTTCATTTACACCCTGCAGCATGCCGACGTTTGGAAATACGGCGACAATTTCTTCTTCGTTGATTTTACGGATGCGGAAGATACAGGCTTTGACATTTACGGCGAATTTTATGCCAACTTTAGTCTCGGAAAAATCACTGGTTCCGATGTGTCCTTCGGACCAGTAAAAGATGTAGGTGTTCTCGCCGGTGTCAACTACGCCAAAGAAGCCAAGGTCTTCAAGTTCTTGCCTGGCGTACGCCTTTCCTGGGGGCTACACCAGTTCGGCTTCCTTAACACCGATATCACTGCCTACATCGATGGCAGCAGCGGCACAGATGATGGCGGCGCACCTGCTGAGACCGATAGTTTTATGGTGGACGTTAACTGGGCGTTGCCGTTCAACATTGGAAATCAGGACTTCAGCATTGAAGGGCATATTGAATACATCGATGGGCGGCGAAATGAATTTGGGGAGGACGTATCCTGGCATGTGCTCGGTCAACCACAGTTTCGGTATGACTTGGGCAAGAGTTTGCTGGGTAAACCCGGGCACCTCTTCGCAGGTATCGAGTATCAGTTCTGGATCAATAAACTGGGCGAACGCAACACGGACGAGCATGTAGTGCAGGCACTGATCGTGGGCCGGTTTTAGGTGCAAACAGCAATGACCACCGATAGAATAGGGAGACGTCAAAGCGCCCTTGTCCTTGCCCACTGTAAATTTGTTCGCGGGGATAAGTAAACATGTCATTGCTGCAAGCTGTCTTTCTGACCACGCTAATTGCGGGTTTGGCCATGCCGCTGGGGGCTGCCTTCGCGCGGGTCGAACATATTAAAGCCAGGTGGCTTGAGGAAGAATTTCGGCACAGTGTGATTGCTTTTGGCGGTGGCGCTCTGTTGTCAGCCGTTGCGTTGGTTTTGGTTCCTGAGGGAACGGAGAACCTTGATTTACTATCGTCGTCCGTGTGTTTTGTTGCTGGTGGGTTTGCCTTCATGATGCTGGATATGTATCTGGCAAAGAAAAATACGCCAGCGAGCCAACTGGCTGCAATGTTATCCGATTTTATCCCCGAATCTCTGGCTTTAGGCGCAGCGTTTGCGACAAACGTTGAGATCGCGTATTTGTTGGCTGGATTGATTGCACTTCAAAATTTACCTGAAGGCTTCAACGCCTACCGCGAATTAATAGAGGCTCGTCTTGTTTCGCCCAACCAAATAATTACAGCTTTTACAGCGATGGCGTTTCTGGGACCAGCCGTCGGGGTATCTGGGTATATATGGTTGTATGATGAGCCCGCTATTGTTTCAGCGATCATGCTTTTTGCGGCGGGTGGCATTTTATATTCAGTTTTTCAGGATTTAGCGCCCCAAGCGAAGCTTGAAAAACGCTGGGCACCACCGATTGGTGCCGTGCTGGGTTTTCTTCTGGGTATGATCGGTTCAATGCTCTCGGCGGGATAGACTACGGTCTTTTACGACGCCTAGTGATCATGCGCCGCAAATAAAGCGTCTTCTCACGGACGAAAACGTGCTCCGCATCGCCGGTGAGTTTGAACAGATTGTGCCGCAAGCACTCTGGCAAAGGTGCAATACAATTCTTGATGCTCAAAAGAATGCAGGCGGGCCGAAGCGTTTACGCATATCGACGCACTCAACCCCGACGCATACGCAAAAATAGCAGATGGCTTGCATGACGGTACGGTAACGGAGTCTGCGGCAATTTACATGCTTGGTACAGATTCAAATTAAGCGCATACTGCAAATCGCATTGCGCCAAAATTGCACCAAATAGGCGTAAGTAATTGAATAGTTTGAATAGTTTGGTGCCCAGAAGAGGACTCGAACCTCCACGTCCACAAGGGACACTAGCACCTGAAGCTAGCGCGTCTACCAATTCCGCCATCTGGGCAATCTAGAGAGGGCAACAATCAAGAAATGGTGCGCGGGATTTAGCCCGCGCGCTCGGTGCTGTCAAGGGTCATTCCCGCACAGTGTCGGTTATCTTGCCAATTGCCTTACCGGCTAAATCACACCCGCGCCGATCATGGTAAAGAGCGCAACGCCCAAAAGTACGCGGTACACAACAAATATGGTCATGCTGGCATGGGCCAGCCAGCGCATTAGAAAATGGATTGCCAGCAGGGCCGCTGCGCATGACAGGCCTGCGGCCAGTGCGGCGTCTCCGAAGGCGAACGCACTCGATTCTTCAAGTGCTTTCAGGGTTGCTGCGGTGCCCGAGGCCAGGATGGCCGGAATTGACAGCAGCATGGAAAAGCGGGCGGCTTCCACCCGAGAAAAACCCAGCATACGCGCCGCTGTCATGGTTACGCCTGACCGGCTGGTGCCGGGGATAAGTGCCAGCACTTGGGCCAATCCAATCAGCAGTGCGGGCTTGATCGCCATTTGTTCGGTGGTTTTGCTGGTTGCGCCGCGTTTGTCAGCGATATAGAGCAAAACACCAAAAATGATCGAAGTTGCCGCGATCACTTCGGCGTTGCGTAGCATGTCACTTGCGTCGGTTGCGACCATAACGCCGCCGACAATTACCATGGGAATGGTGGCGATAACCATGGCCCAAAAAAGTTTTTGGTAATGACTTCCCTCGACGGCGCGCCTGGCGGGCGCAACGCCAACACTGCCCAGGCCCGCTAATGCCAAGCCACAGGTGTCGCGCCAAAAATAAGCCAGCACCGCAACCAACGTGCCTACGTGTACGGCCACATCCATCAATAGTCCTTGGTCTGGCCAGCCGGTCAGGGCAGGTACCAGTATTAAGTGACCACTTGAGCTGATTGGCAAAAACTCGGTGATGCCCTGCACAAGCGCTAGCACAAAAATCTGGATAATTGTCACTTGTATCTCCCTTGCTGTAGTGGCGGTGCCGCCGTTTGGTTGTTATGCGGCTTTATCGGTCTGCCATGCACAGCTGATTCGTCCCCCGCTGGCCAGTTTAGCAGCGGACCAGTCCGCTGGCGACTATGATATTGGTACCAATATGGAACTATCAATTGAAGAAAACATAGAAAATTGTATATTTTCCAAGAAACTATCAAATATTAGGGCAGTTATATTTACCTATATGGCATTTTTTGCTTAATTTTTTGATTTTTTGAACATATACTGCGCGCCACTCACTCATTTGAGTATGAAAATTACAAGACAAGTGAATTGCATTGACGGTTTTTCGCTTCAGCAGATGCTGAAACTTCACCGTGCGGTCTACTTCTCACTCTAAAGGAAACCACATGGCCGATGATCTGTTGAAATTTGTCTCCGTCGACCAGAAAACGCCGCCCAAGCGGGAAGCAGACACCCGGCGCCTGGATTTTGATGAAATCTACGCTGAGTTTAACCCCGAGGCGGCCAAAGTGCAGGCCAGCCGTTGCAGCCAGTGCGGTGTGCCTTTTTGCCATATTCATTGTCCGCTGGGTAACAATATCCCCGATTGGTTGAAACTCACGGCCGAAGGCCGGCTGCAAGACGCTTATGAAATGGCGTCTGCCACCAACAACATGCCGGAAATTTGTGGCCGTATCTGCCCGCAAGACCGTCTGTGCGAAGGCAATTGCGTGATCGAAAAGGACTTTGATGCGGTTACCATCGGCAGCGTGGAAAAGTATATCGCTGACACCGCTTGGCAGCAGGGATGGATCAAACCGATAGAGCCAGCGACCGAGCGCGATGAGACCATTGGCATCATAGGCGCGGGCCCTGCGGGGTTGGCGGCGGCGGAACAATTGCGCCTCGCCGGGTTTCAGGTTCATATTTATGATCGCTATGACCGCGCGGGCGGACTTCTTGTATACGGTATTCCCGGTTTTAAGCTGGAAAAAGACGTTGTGGGCCGCCGTACAGGCAGGCTCGAGCAATCGGGCATTACATTTCACTTGGATTTTGAAGTTGGCCGGGAAGAAAACCTGGCCGACCTGCGCGAAAAACATGACGCGCTGTTGATTGCTACTGGTGTGTACCGCCCACGGAGCCTCAAGGTTCCCGGCGTCGGGCTTGGCAATATCCGTGAGGCGTTGGATTATCTTGTTGCCTCCAACCGCAAGGGCTTCGGCGACAAAGTGCCCGAGTTTGACAGCGGCGCACTTGATGCGAAGGGCAAAAACATAGTGGTCATTGGCGGCGGTGACACAGCGATGGACTGTGTTCGCACTGCCGTGCGCCAAGGGGCAAAGTCGGTAAAATGCCTGTATCGGCGAGACCGCGAAAACATGCCGGGTTCTGCCCAGGAAGTGAAGAATGCTGAAGAAGAAGGTGTTGAATTCGTATGGCTTGCAGGGCCTGAGGCCTTTGTCGGCGACCAAGACGTATCCGGCGTTCGTGCATACAGAATGCGACTGGGTGCGGGCGATTCGACCGGGCGGCAAGCCCCCGAACCAGTGCCTGATAGCGCGTTTCATCTAGATTGTGACCTGGCGATCATGGCGCTGGGATTTGAGCCGGAGGACCTGCCTGCCTTGTTCGGCGCGCCTGAGCTCCGGGTAAGTCGTTGGGGAACCGTAACGGTTGACCACCAAAGCCTGATGACCAACCTGGACGGCGTTTTCGCCGCTGGTGATATTGTGCGCGGTGCCTCGCTGGTTGTCTGGGCAATCCGCGATGGCCGCGACGCAGCGAGCTCCATGATCAAATTCCTGAATCAACAAGCGCAAAACGCCGCTTGACCCCCCTAGTGCCTCGGAGACAGACATGATACCTCATTACAATGAACATATTCCGGGACCGCAGGGCCTGTATGACCCAGCTGAAGAGCGGGACGCGTGCGGTGTTGGCCTCGTGGCGGCGTTGGATGGTCGGCCCAGCCGTGATGTGGTGCTGCGCGGCATCGAAGCGTTAAAGGCCATTTGGCACCGCGGCGCTGTGGATGCAGACGGTAAAACCGGCGACGGCGCAGGCATCAACCTTGAGCTGCCGCAGGAATTTTTCAAAGAACATGTCAAGGCCACCGGCCATGAGCCCAGCGACAGCAAACTCGCGGTTGGCATGGCGTTTTTGCCTCGGCTAGACCTGGCGGCGCAAGAAACCTGCCGTACGATCGTGGAAACTGAAATTTTGACCTTTGGCTATACCATTTATGGCTGGCGTCAGGTGCCGGTCGACATCTCTGTCGTCGGTGAAAAGGCCGAAGCCACCCGCCCCGAAATCGAACAGATTATGATCGAAAACTCCAAGGGCGTGGATGAGGAAACTTTTGAACGTCATTTGTATTTAATCCGCCGACGTATTGAGCGTGCGGCTATTTCGGCGCAAATACCGGGTTTTTACATCTGCTCGTTGTCGTGCCGGTCGGTCATATACAAAGGACTGTTTCTGGCAGAACAGCTGGCGATTTTCTATCCTGACCTGCAGGACGATGGTTTTGTCTCGTCCTTTGCCGTGTACCATCAGCGTTACTCCACCAATACATTCCCGCAGTGGTGGCTGGCCCAACCGTTTCGTATGATCGCCCACAACGGTGAGATTAATACGATCCGCGGCAATAAAAACTGGATGAAAAGTCACCAAATTCGCATGGCTTCTATCGCTTTCGGTGAAAATTCGGAAGATATTAAACCAGTGGTGCCTAACGGTGCCTCTGATTCCGCTGCGCTCGACGCTGTGTTTGAGGTTATGGTTCGGGCCGGTCGTTCGGCCCCTATGGTGAAAACTCTATTAGTGCCCGAAGCCTGGTCCAAAAAAACCACCATGCCGCAGTCGCATCTCAATATGTATGCCTATACCAATTCGGTGATGGAGCCTTGGGATGGCCCGGCGGCGCTGGCGGCCTGTGATGGCCGGTGGGTTGTAGCGGGTCTGGACCGAAATGGCCTCAGGCCCATGCGTTACACCGTCACCAACGATGGCTTCCTTTTGGTGGGGTCCGAAACCGGCATGGTCGTCGTGGGCGAAGATACTGTGCGCGAAAAAGGTGCGCTTGGCCCCGGGCAAATGATCGCCCTTGATTTGCAGGAAGGTCGTTTTTACCACGACCGTGAAATTAAAGACCGGCTCGCTGACGCTCAGCCTTACGAAGACTGGGTTCAGGACATTAAGGCGATTGAAGACTTGCCCGGCTACAAGGGCCCGGAAACGCCTACAATCAGCGGTGCTGAACTGCGCACACGCCAAGTGATGGCGGGGCTTACCCATGAAGACTTGGAACTTATTCTGCAGCCTCAGGTGATGACTGGCAAAGAAGCGATTGGTTCCATGGGTGATGACACGCCGCTGGCAGTGCTGTCTAACAATTACCGTAACTTATCGCACTATTTCCGGCAGAACTTCAGTCAGGTTACAAACCCGCCCATCGACAGCCTGCGCGAACATCGGGTGATGAGCCTGAAGTCTCGCTTTGGCAATTTCGGCAACGTGCTGGACGAAGGCCACACCCAGGCAGATTCGATCGTGCTCGACAGTCCGGTGATATCGAATCGTGAATGGCAGACCCTGATCAAGCATTTCGGGGCGTCTGCTGAGGTTATTGATTGCACGTTTGAACTGGCGGACGGTAAAAATGCGCTGAGGGCGGCACTGCAGCGCATTAACAGGGAAGCAGAAGACGCTGTGCGTGAAGGCCGCGGGCATATTTTCCTGTCCGATGAAAACATCAGCGCTGAGCGCGCGCCGGTGCCGATGATCTTGGCGACCGGTGGACTGCACACACATTTGGTTAACCAAGGGCTGCGAACCTTCACCAGTCTTAATGTGCGATCGTCAGAGTGTTTAGACCCGCATTACTTCGCTGTGCTGATCGGTGCGGGCGCGACCACGGTTAATGCCTATTTGGCGCAGGACACCATCGCTGAACGACATGCCAAAGGCCTGTTCGGTGACTATGATCTGACTACTTGTATTAACCGTGCCATTGAGGCCATCGATCAGGGTCTACTCAAGATCATGTCCAAGATGGGTATTTCGGTTATCTCCAGCTATCGGGGCGGCAACAACTTCGAAGCGCTCGGTCTGTCGCGGGCATTGGTTGCGGAATTTTTCCCCGGCATGCCGACCAAAATTTCCGGTATCGGGCTTGCAGGTGTGCAGCAAAAAGTACTGGAACAACATGCCAGAGCTTTCTTTGAAGGCAATATCGCCCTGCCGATAGGCGGGCTTTATCGTTACCGCCGCGACGGCGAAGTACACAGCCATGACGGCCACCTTATTCATTTGCTACAAACCGCTGTTGGCAACGACAATTACGCCAAATATCTAACTTACTCACGCGGTTTGGCCAGCCTGCCACCGGTAAACCTGCGCGACCTGCTGGACTTCCGCCGCCCTGAAGAACCATTGGCGCTGGACGAGGTGGAATCGATCACTGAAATTCGCAAGCGTTTCATCACGCCAGGTATGTCGCTGGGTGCGTTATCGAAAGAAGCACACGAAACCCTAGCGATTGCCATGAACCGCATTGGCGCCAAGTCGGTATCCGGCGAAGGTGGTGAAGACAAGCGCCGCTATAAACCTTTTGAAAACGGCGACAATGCCAATAGCCCGATCAAGCAAATAGCCTCTGGACGTTTTGGCGTTACAGCAGAATATTTGAACGCCTGCGACGAAATCGAAATTAAAGTGGCGCAGGGTGCTAAGCCCGGTGAAGGCGGTCAGTTACCGGGCTTCAAGGTCACCGAAATGATCGCAAAACTCAGGCACTCGACGCCGGGCGTGATGCTTATTTCCCCGCCGCCGCATCATGATATTTACTCAATCGAGGATTTGGCGCAGCTGATTTACGACCTAAAACAGATCAACCCGCGCGCCAAAGTTTGTGTGAAACTGGTGTCTTCCGCTGGTATCGGCACCATCGCCGCTGGTGTTGCCAAGGCGCACGCTGATGTGATTCTGATTTCCGGCCATTCGGGCGGCACTGGCGCCAGCCCGCAAACCAGCATTAAATATGCCGGGACCCCGTGGGAAATTAGGCTGGCAGAGGTTAATCAGGTGCTGACCCTCAACAACCTGCGCCACCGGGTAACCCTGCGCACCGACGGCGGCATTAAAACCGGCCGCGATGTAGTGATCGCCGCCATGCTAGGGGCCGAGGAATACGGCGTTGGCACTGCATCATTGGTGGCTATGGGCTGCATAATGGTGCGCCAATGCCACTCCAACACCTGTCCGGTCGGCATTTGCACGCAGGACGAAAAATTGCGAGCCAAATTTGACGGCAGCGCAGAAAAGGTCGTCAATCTGTTCAGCTTTATCGCCGAGGAAACCCGCGAAATTCTTGCTGAACTGGGCGTCGAGCACCTCGATGACATCATTGGTCGTACGGATCTCCTGCATCAAGTCAGCCGCGGCGCGGACCATCTGGATGACCTGGACCTTAATCCGCTGTTGGTACAGGTTAGTGGGCGCAACACTAAACTGGTGTGTACCCTTGAGGGCCGTAACCCGGTGCCTGATACGCTTGATGCCCAAATGCTGAAGGACGCGCAAGCGGTGTTCAGCCGCGGTGAGAAAATGCAGCTGACCTATTCGGTGCAAAACACCCTGCGAGCGATTGGTACGCGTTTCTCCAGTGAAATCACCCGAACTTTCGGCATGACCGGCTTGAATCCGGACCACGTGACCGTGCGACTGCGGGGCTCTGCCGGCCAATCATTGGGTGCCTTTGCTGTGCAGGGGCTGAAACTTGAAGTGGCGGGCGATGCCAATGACTATGTGGGCAAGGGCCTGTCTGGTGGCACCATTGTTGTGCGACCGTCAAACCGCGCCACTTTCAATTCGCGCGACAATACCATCATTGGCAACACGGTGTTGTACGGCGCGACAGCAGGCAAGTTATTTGCCGCGGGTCGCGCAGGCGAACGGTTTGCAGTTCGCAATTCCGGCGCCAATGTTGTTGTTGAAGGCTGCGGTGCCAATGGCTGCGAATATATGACTGGCGGCACGGCGGCTATTCTCGGCAAGGTAGGTGATAACTTCGGCGCAGGCATGACCGGCGGCATGGCCTTTGTCTATGACGAAGACGGTACGATGGCAGACTATATCAACGGCGAAACTGTAGTGTTCAACCGGCTCGCCAGTGCTTACTGGGAGCAGCTCCTTAAAGGTATGATCGAGGAGCACCTGGGGGAAACCCATTCCCGCTGGGCAGCAACGCTGCTGTCAAACTGGGAGACCAAGCGCGAGGAATTTTGGCAAGTCGCGCCTAAGGAAATGCTTGATCGGCTCGAGCATCCGGTTAGCGATGATGCTGCGCAGGAAATTGAGGCACTGTCCGCTTAAAAAACTGTAGCAGTGTCCCTTTTGGCGATTGGCGACCTTCTCATCATGAGGTATGAGAGGGGTGTTATGCCCATATTGTATCATCATTGGCTCAGTCCCGCCGCGCGCTTCGTTCGTGTGCTTCTTCTGGAGAAGCGCATTGATTTTACCTTGCGATTGGAAAAAGAATGGGAGCGCCGCCCGGCGTTTTTGGCGCTTAATCCCGCCGGGGAGGTACCAGTTCTGGTGATGGATGATGGCCACGCCTATTCCGGAGTAATGGCGATCGCGGAGTATCTGGAAGAAATTGTGCCTGAGCCACCGCTTTTGCTGGGCAGTGCAGATGAACGTTATGAGGCAAGGCGATTGGTTGGCTGGTTCCACACCAAACTAGGCAGCGAAGTATCGCGCCATGTGGTGTCAGAGAAATTGTTTAAACGTTTTTTGGGGTTGGGTGAACCCGATTCGGAAGCGGTACGCTGCGCCGCCCATAACCTGAAAACTCATCTGAAATATATCTCTTTTCTGGCAGAAAGACGGCACTATCTGGCCGGGCCGCAGTTTACTATGGCAGACGCAGCTGCAGCCGCACACGTGTCGGTGATCGATTATTTCGGCGATATCCATTTTGACGATTGGCCTTTGGTGAAAGAATGGTATGTGCGGGTTAAATCCCGTCGATCTATTCGCGCGCTGCTGGATGACCGTATCACTGGCCTTCGCCCGCCCGCTCATTACCAGGATCCGGACTTTTGACCATGCCGGAAAACGAAGGCATTCGCGCTCAATTGCAGCAGGACGCCTTTGCGCTTGGTTTTGATCAGTTCGGCATTACCAGCGCCGATGTGAGCGAGGGCATCGCCCGAGGCTTGCGCGAGTTCGTGGGCAAGGGCCATCATGGTTCAATGGCGTGGCTGGCGGACCGGCTGCATCACCGGGAAAGTCCGCAAAACCTGTGGCCGGACGCCAAATCTGTCGTCATGGTGGCGCTCAACTATGGCCCCAAGGACGACCCTCGCCCGCTGTTGGAGCAGCGTTCCAGTGGCAATATATCGGTTTATGCCCGAGGAAAAGACTATCACGACTTGCTCAAAAAGCGCCTGAAGGCGCTGGCGCGTCAAATGGTTGCCACCTACAACTGCGAGCTGAAAGTATTTGTCGATACTGCGCCGGTGCCGGAAAAACCACTTGCTGCTGCCGCCGGATTGGGCTGGCAGGGCAAGCACACAAATATGGTATCGCGTGAATATGGCAGCTGGTTGTTTCTGGGTGCCATTTATACCGACATGGACCTGCCCGCCGACACACCGCATGAGGATCAGTGCGGCAGCTGCAGTGCCTGTATCGATGCCTGCCCCACAGGCGCCTTCCCCGAGCCCTATAAAATCGATGCCCGGCGCTGTATTTCCTATCTGACCATTGAAAATAAAGGCCCGATCCCGCTTGAGTTCAGGAAAGCCATGGGCAATCGTATTTATGGCTGCGATGACTGCTTGGCCGCCTGCCCGTGGAACAAATTCGCGAGTACTGCCAGTGAGGCTGCTTTTCATGCGCGGGTTGAGTTGGGAGCACCGGCACTCAGTGATTTGCTTGAACTGGGTGATGCTGATTTCAGGCAGATCTTTTCAGGCAGCCCGATAAAACGCATCGGCCGGGACAGATTTGTGCGCAATGTTTTGGTTGCCGCAGGCAACTCCGGCGATAAAAGCCTGCTTGCTCAGGTTCGTCTATTGCAGCAGGATGAAAATTCAGTTGTTGCAGAAGCAGCAACATGGGCGTTGCGTGAACTGGAGACAGCACCGTGAAAAAAGAAATTATCTTTGTTGTCGTTGTGGCGCTTATTTTGTTGGGATTTGACTATGAGCGCCCAGCAAAACACAGCCGTATCATTAAAGTTGAGGTGGTGTCGCTTGAAGTAGCGCCGCAAGGAAACGGCTGGCGGTTGATTACGGTGAAAATGCCGGACGGCAGCAGGCAAACCATCAAGACGCTGGTGCCTTTTTTCTACAAATCTGGCTATCTGGCTCATTTGGGTGTGTTCGAGAGGCGCATTTTTCCAGACGAGTTGGATTTCGTTGCCACACCCGAGGTGCTGCCCTGAAGAGTCGTTAAATATCCTTGATAAGCTCGAAGAAGGTTTTGGTGCCGATGTTGGCCCCGCAAATGATCAACCCGACTTTTTTTCCGGCGCATTTTTCTTTCAGCGGGCCAATCAGTGCGGCGGTGGTTGCTGCCCCCGCCGGTTCAACGGCGAGCTTCAGGTCTTCAAACAGTATTTTCATCGCGCGGCGCATGTCATTGTCTTCGATCAAAACAATTTCATCTATAAATTTGCGACAAACTGCGTAGCTATAGGGTGCAGAATAGGGCGCAGATAGCGAATCCGCGATGCTTTTCGGGCCGCCTGGTAAAACGCCTGTTGTGTTGGTTTGGAATGCCAGCGTCATGCTTTTGGCGCCCACCGGTTCAACTCCGTATACCGCGCAGTCCGGGTTGGCTTGCTTAACCGCGCAGGCCACGCCCGATGCCAGCCCGCCGCCGCCAATGGGCACAATCACTGCGTCCAGATCAGGGATTTGTTCCATAAATTCAGCCCCCAGGGTGCCGGTGCCGAGCGTTATGTTTTCGCCTTCAAATGGGTGGACAACCGTGCGGCCTTCGTCTTCTGCTACCTCGACCATCATATCCAGAACATCAGTGATGCTTTCAACCTGCATCACCGCTGCACCCAGGTCTTTGATTGCTTGCAGGCGCATGGCGTTGATGGTTTTGGGCACGATGATTTTGGCGTCCACGCCATATGTTTTTGCCGCCAGTGCAACAGCGACGCCGTGATTTCCGCCAGTGCCGGCGACAAGGCCGCGGGCTTTTTCCTCCTCGTTCATGCGAGAGACAACTGTTAGTGCACCGCGGGCTTTGAATGACCCGGCTTTCTGGAACAGTTCCAACTTTAACACCGGATGGCAGTCTGTGCCCACCAGCCTGTCTTTGGTGGGGCTTTCCCAAGCCTGTGTCGGGGTCAGGCGCAGATGCTCACGCAGCGCTTTTGCGTGCGACTGAAAAGCGTCTAGGTCCGGGTAGGACAAGTCGTTTGGGATATTACTGTCAGCCACAAAGCCCCCTGCGTTTCTGTATGCATAGACGCAAGAGCATATGGCCTGACAATAGTTTAACGCAACAGTTAAGGCAGGCAGTGAGACGCGCTTAGTCTGGTAACCGCAAAATAACCGTGGGCGTAAGTGTTTGACCGTCAGCAACGCCGCCGCCGGGGGCATATTTGGGCCATTGGCTTGATGCGACAAAAACTAGTCCGCCTGCTGTTGATGTGCCCAGCGTTGGTTCATCAAAATTCGCAAGGTTTTGTGCCAAAACCGTAATGCTGGTAACGGACTCCTGCGCGTTATCAAGCTTAATTTCGATAACACGTTGCGGACTGATGCCGTTTTGTATCGCGATAAGTCGGCCTTTGTGAGCAAACAGCCCGTCGATGCCGATCAGCGATACAGTGGGCGGCAAGGCCAGTAGATTTGCTTCGCCGGTGACGGTGTTGATGCGCCATAGGCCTCGGCCATAATCCGCCATAAATAACTCGCCGCCTTCAAGGAACGTTAGACCTTGCGGGCTACGGAATTGTTTCTTGGTATTGAGTTTCTCAAGGTTATCGCCATTAATTTTGTATATGCCGCCGCCTTGCGCTTGCGTCACATAAACGGTACCGGTTGGACTGATGGCAATGTCGGCAATCTGCTGTCCCTCGGTGCCGCCGGGCAGTGGCCAGTTACCGGTTACAAGCCCGGTTTCGGGGTCGATACGCATAACGCCGGTTTGGCCCTCGCCTTTGGGCATATTGGGTGTTTGGTCTACGCGCCCATGGGTAACATACAGTGCACCGTCGCTCTCACTGTAAGCAATGCCAAAAAAGCTGCCAACGCCGTGGTCGGTTCCATCAGTCAAAACTGACATTTCGCCCGTGGTGCTTGCTTTTAATATTGTGTTCGAAACGACGGTGCTGAGGAAAAAAATGCCGTTACCGTCGGTTGCCACACCTTCCACCAACTGGTGTTCGGTGGGAACGGATATCAGCGCTTCAGCGGTGCCTTTGGCCCCGGTAAGTTCATCGAACTCGCTGCTGTAACGTTGCCAGATATCTGGGGGCAACTTTTTCTGCATCTTGGCCCGAATGCCGGCACCCGGCACCAGGCCCAGGGCAACAAACTGATCGGCGAATGCAACAGCATCATCGATTTGATCTGTTTCCGCGGCCAGAAAAAGCGCGTTAGAAAGCAATGCTGTGTTTGTTGGGCGGTCATCCAGCGCGCGTTTCATGCTCGCTAGCGCGGTTGCCAGGTCACCAGCGCGAAAGGCCGCAATGGCTTCGCCGCGTGCCGCCTGTGACCGGGTATATTGATCTTCGGTTTCCGAAACTACATTTTGGGACGAGGCGGGGAGCGCCATCCCAACACAAATCATCGCTGCTGCAAATTTTTTCATGGCAAGCAGTTTAGGCGGGCATAGCGGGCATGCCAAGCGACAAACGATAAACGGTTTATCTCAAAAGTTTAGCGGCGCCTGAGCGGTTGGTTGCCGCCGCCTTTGTTTCCACCTTTGGCACCATTTTTGCCAGCGCGCTTGGCCCCGGGGCCGTTTCGTTTGCCGTGTTCGGGGCGCGCAGAGTTGCCGGGTTTTCCGGGCTTGCCACTGAACTTACCGGCTGGCTTGCCGCCGGGTTTTTTTCCAAACTTTTTGCCAGAATCGCTACGCCGGTCATCCCTTTGTGGGCGATCTTCGCGTTGGGGCCGCCCCTCACGTTGAGGTCGGTCTTCGCGCCGGGACCGATCATCTCTGGTTGAGCGTTCGTTGCGGGCTGGTCTGCCGTCCCGATTAGGTTTGCTGTCACGGTTTGGCCGGTCTTCGCTTCTGTTGCGGTTTTCGCCTTCGCTGGAATGCCGTTTTGGGCCGCGGTCACGGAAGGGTCGTGCGTCCGGCCTGTCGTCGTCGCGTGCGAATTTTGGTTTGCCTTTGTTCTTGTTTGGCTTCTTGGGGCCAGTTGCTTTCTTGCGGGTACCCTCAGGCCGTTCGCCGTAAAATTCTGCGCGCTTGCCTTTTGCCTTTTTTGGTTTTGCCGGCCCGGGTTTTTTGCGCGCTGCCACCGAAGGGCGTTTTTTTGGTGCGAAGCTGGCTTTCTTCTTAACCGTCATTCGGTAGGGGTGGTCTTCGATCACTTCGAGCGTTTCACCCAGAATATCCTCAATCGCACGGATCAGACGAAACTCGTTTTTACCGCACAGGGTAAAGGCGCGACCGCTTGCGCCGCCGCGCGCTGTACGTCCGATACGGTGAACATAGCTTTCAGCTTCAACCGGCACATCAAAATTGAACACATGGCTGATGTCTTTCACATCAATACCGCGTGCAGCAACATCGGTAGCGACCAGATAGTCAAATTGGCTATTGCGAAATCCGTTGATTGTGCGCTGGCGTAGTTTTTGTGGCTTGTCGCCGTGAATGGCTTCAGCCTTCAGGCCCAAACTTTCCAAATAGGTTGCAATTTCATCGGCGTCGCGGCGGGTGCGGACGAAAACCACCGATTTGCTCGGTTCTTCATTTTCAATCAGATACTGTAGCAGCTCTTTTTTCTGGTGGCCGGGCACATGCATAACCCAGTGGTCCAGGTTGTTTGCAACCGTTGTGCTGGTAGAGACATCAACCTGCGCAGGGTCGTTCAGCAGCGTAGATTTCAGCTCGCCGATGGCATCGCTTAGGGTGGCGGAAAACATGATCGCCTGATGCTCTTTGGTGATTTTCGAATTGATTTTGCGAACGTCGTCGACGAAACCCAAATCCAGCATGCGATCGGCTTCATCCAGCACAAAATATTCGATTTGATCCAGATAGATATTACCGCGTTTCATATGGTCTAAAAGACGGCCGGGCGTAGAAATCAAAATATCAACCCCGCGGCGCAGGATATGCGTTTGCGTGCGGTAAGGCGCGCCACCGTATATGGTGCAACAGCTGGCTTTCATGCCGGTGGAAAGTTCCTTGATCCGGTCTGTTGTTTGCAGGGCCAGCTCGCGGGTCGGCGCCAGAATAAGGGCGCGTGGCATATGAGCTTCGGCCCGGCCTTCATACATAGCCAGTTTTTCCAGAAGCGGAATTACGAAGGCGGCGGTTTTGCCGCTGCCGGTTTGAGCAACGCCTATCATGTCACGGCCAGCCAGAAGGGCTGGTATGGTTTCCCTTTGAATGGGGGTTGCTTCGGTGAAATTGCTGTGTTCAAGCGCGCGCAGCATGGCCTCGCTGAGGCCAAGGGTGGTAAAATCAGACATGTTAAATCCGTACGTTAAGGGCAGGCTGTCGGCTTGCCATCATTTCCCCGCACTAAAACGCGGTACTGGAAACCAGTATTCCTTAACCTTCGGATCGTGTCTGACCGGCATTTGCCGATGGACGGTTCACATGGGGTCTACGCGACATCGCGCGAACACTGGGCATTATAGGCGATTCGCTCGCCGGGGCGCTGTTTGCGCCTTTATTGGGGAAATGTCAACTCAGTGGTGACTTGGAGGTGATTTAGCGTAATTAGCGGCTGCCGGAGCCGTCCAGCCGGACATTCGCCGCACCTTCGATACCGCCGTGGTAATAGCCTTGCTGCAACAGCACAGCCAAATGGTCGGCCCCAACGTCTTGGCCGGTTTTTACGTCCAGCGTAAAGCTTGTCGCGGAACCGTCCCAATCGGGCAGCATGTCAGCTAGACGCACGACATTAGTGTAATGCAGGCTTCGTCCACTATTTTCGCCGTCACCGATTTCCACGGTTGCGTCGCTCAGATACCAAACGGTAACGATAGCGATGTCTTCGGGCACGTCCGTTTGCGGTAGGTTAAGAGTGATTTTGCTGCCGTCGGACGATAGAACAGGCTCAACCATCAGTCGGTTTTCGGCCCGGGCGGAATTAACGGCATCGCGCACATCACCCTGGTTAGAGCCAACACTTTGAAAGCGCCCATCGAAAACCATTTGCGGGGTGTAAACGCCACCACGGCTAAAGCGTTTGTTATAAGCGGCTTGACGCATGGAATAGTGCGGATGGGCAAATGTGTCTTCCCAACCGAGCCGGTCCCAATAGTCAACAGCCCAGGACAGAGTTAGCATGCCGGGCCGGTCGCGCAGCGCCCGCAGCGCCGCGTCAGCTGGAGGGCAACTGGAACAGCCTTGGCTGGTAAACAGTTCAACTACGGTCAGGCGGTCGTCGTCTTGTGCAGCCACAGCCGAGCCTAGAAAGACAGAACCCACCAAAAAACTTGCGGTAATTATCAGTATCTTTTTCATCATGCTTTCAAAGTATGTGAGCTATTCGTCACATACCAATCACCTGTGTGTGAGGGATTTGTGCACCCTCGACGATCAACCATGAAATTTGTTAAAGCAAAAGCAGCCAAACCTGCAAAGGTTTAATAAGCACCTGTCACACCAATGTGAGTTTTTGTACAGCCAATAACAAAACGCTTCGCTCGAGAAAAAAGGCGACCGATCAGTCGCCTTTTCGAGAAGTGACCTGATGTTGGGATTAGGACGCCAAACGCCGTAGCACATAGTGCAGAATACCGCCGTTTTTGAAGTATTCCACTTCATTTTCGGTATCGATCCGGCACAGAACGGTAATTTCTTTCGATTTTCCGTCCGCATAATGCACGGTAACCATCACATCCTGACGCGGGGAAACGGTGCCCGCAATACCGGTCACATCGAAAGTTTCTGTGCCAACAAGGCCCAGGCTTTCACGGCCGTCACCGTCTTTGAACTGCAGGGGCAGAACACCCATACCCACAAGGTTTGATCGGTGAATACGTTCAAAGCTTTCAACCAGTACAGCTTTTACGCCGAGTAAGATGGTGCCTTTAGCGGCCCAGTCACGCGATGAGCCGGTGCCGTATTCCTTGCCGCCAATAACCACAAGCGGTGTTCCGGCTTCCTGGTACTGCATCGAAGCAGCGTAAATGCTCATCACCTCGCCGGAGGGCTGATGCGTGGTCCAGCCGCCCTCGGTACCAGGTGCCATAAGGTTGCGCAGGCGAATGTTGGCGAAGGTTCCGCGCATCATCACTTCGTGGTTGCCGCGCCGCGAACCATAGCTGTTGAAGTCTGCGCGTGCCACACCGTGAGCCTGTAAATATTCACCTGCAGGGCTATCGGCCTTGATGGCCCCCGCTGGACTGATGTGGTCAGTGGTGATGCTATGACCCAAGAGCGCCAGTGGCCGCGCACCAATGATATCTGCGGTATCGGCTACATCGTGCCCCATTCCCTGGAAATACGGTGGGTGTTGGATGTAAGTGGATTTGTCGTTCCACTGGTAGGTCTGGCCTTCTGAAACGGGAATGGCCTGCCATTCCGGTGTGCCTGTGAATACATCTGAGTAACGTTCGATGAACATTGCACGGGTCAGAGATGCATTAACCGCCGCGTCGACATCCGCGTTGGTTGGCCACAGATCTTTCAGGTACACATCATTACCATCTTTATCCTGTGCCAATGGCTCTGTAGTGATGTTGATGCGCATTGAGCCGGCTATGGCATAAGCAACAACAAGAGGGGGCGATGCTAGGTAATTGGCTTTGATGTCCTGGCTAATGCGGCCTTCGAAGTTGCGGTTGCCGGACGATACACTTGTGCAAACCATGTCATTTTCATTGATGGTTTTGCTGATTGGTCCTTCCAGCGGGCCAGAGTTGCCAATACAGGTGGTACAACCGTAACCAACCAGGTTGAAGCCGAGCGCATCCAGATGCTCGGTGAGGCCAGCACGGTCCAGGTAATCGGTTACAACTTGGCTACCTGGCGCGAGAGAGGTTTTAACCCACGGCTTGCGGGTCAAGCCTAGCTCATTAGCTTTTTTGGCGACCAAACCTGCTGCTACCAGAACGCTGGGGTTTGAAGTGTTGGTGCAGCTGGTGATAGCCGCGATACAGACATCGCCCTGATTAAGTTTATAATCTTTACCTTCAACCGAATAACCTGCATCGTCGCCGCGCTTGCCAAAGCTTTCCAGCACGCTATCAAATGCGGTGTCTGCAACGGCCAGTTCAACCCGGTCTTGGGGCCTTTTGGGGCCTGCAAGCGATGGCTTGACGGTTGAAATATCCAGTTCAAGTGTATCTGTGAATATAGGGTCGGGTGAGCCTGCGTCGCGCCACATACCTTGTTCTTTGGCGTAAGCTTCCACGAGCTTCAGGGTTTCCTCGTCGCGGCCGGTGAACTCCATATAGTCCAGCGTTTGGCGCGAGATGGGGAAGAAGCCACAGGTGGCGCCGTATTCCGGGCCCATGTTTGCAATGGTGGCTTGATCGGCAAGCGTCAATT
>JAALKD010000106.1 GCA_011088215.1 Sphingomonadales bacterium
GCCGAATAATTCAGCCTGCCTCGGTAAAGGCCACCTATATCGCTATATTGACGAACAACATTTGCGCTTAAAAGGCGAATATTCAAAAGATCAAATCCCGACACCTGCGGTGAGCTTTGATGCAAAACCGTGTCCACGTCTGCCATCAACTCCTTGGTTTCCATTTGGCTGGATTCCTTGGACCAGACAACTATATCAAAACTCACACGTGTGCCTGCCCTGTCTTTCAAATCTGCGGTTTGAATAGCCGTATCGCCCATTGATACATAGGGGTATTGGGCATTTTTAGGCGGTTGATCGTAAACGCCCGTTACCCTAAGGCCAAGAGTGGTGTCAGCACTAAGCAGCGCAAAAACCGCTTCCTGTAACTTATGGCTGATGAATGCCGTCATGGGAGCTTCCCTCCGAGAGTTTGACTTAACTTATGACTGTTTGAAACTCGATGGTGAGGGTAACAAGCCCCTTTTTTCTGAATGACTGAACCTTGTAACGCAGGGAGCCAAACTCAATAATTTTGGTTGCAGCATATTCACTCTGGAACCAGGTTTCGAAAACGACTGAACGCCCAAGAAACTGATGGTCGGCGTGTTGTACTGTTGCTGCGCCACATTCACTGATGCTGGCCCAGACATCGGCTATAATCGGCAAAGTTGGTGTCATGCGACCACCTGCACCTTGAGTGAAATTCTGGTCCAACAGAGTTACTCGGTGTCGCATGGACCCGGCCACACCTTTCGTCATGCCACCGGTCATAGCTGCATCCGGCGGAACGATTGCAACAGCCCGCTCGCGCCGCAAGATTTCAATAGATTCGCAGACGAGTGTGCTTCGTCGCCGCGGCACACATAAAGCTTGGTTGCCATCATGATAACCGCTTGCTGGATTACTTCCGGCACACTGTTCCAATTCGGCCCAAAGCCTGCAGTCGCTGAAATTTTAACTCCCTCAAACTTGCGGTTTGGGCTTGGCCAAGCCGCATTTGATGCGAGGCACAAAAACGGCTCCAAGCCTGGCACTAATTGATAATTTTCCGTCGGCCATTCGATCTCAGCGTCTTCATCATCGATCAAATTAATTGAGGTTACTGCGGCAACGGGACGAACCGGCAACCGGACAATTGAACAAACCCTCGAACCGGGAACCACATAATCTTGCCCGGGCTGGAGCCAGCAAGAATTTGGACGCCCGGGCACCAACTCCGGCGCCAATTCTGCCCAGCTATCAACGTAAACATCAACATTTCGCTCAACAAGATACAGACCTGCTGTTGCTTCAACGGCGGCCCGCGACGCTGCAATAAAGCTGGAGATTGTTGCATCGTCATGGTCACCATCGACTCGTATATGCTCTTTTACTTCGTCCAGCAAAACTGGTTCGCGTAACGGTGCAGCTGTTTGTACAATTCTCATGATCAGCGCTCCGCTATCCGAATGGTTAGGCTGCGGTCAACCGTTCGGCCCGCATCTGTTTGAATGCTGCATGTCAGGCGGTGCCGCTGGCCCAACGTACCACCAGAGACGAAAATACTGCGTATGGTGTCCGCTGCGTTTTCTGCTCCCAGTGACGGTGCCGAAGCACCAGCTGGATCAATTGACCATGTGGATGATGTGATGGTTTCTGTGTCCGACAACCAAGCACGCCAATCGATACTATAATCAACGCTGCTGGACGGGTCTTTGAGATAAATGGACATGCCATCTCCTTAAATTCTGTAGGGATTTTTTGCCCACTTATCGCCCAGCCGCCACCTGTAACTAGGTGGCATCGCCGCTAAGCCCACGTGAACGAGAACCAGCCGCCTTCATCGTGGTTAAATGTAAGCGACCCTCGCACCACTTCACGTGCGCCGCCGCCCACCACCAAATCCGCATAGGCAACCAAATGTTTCGTGCCCGCAGCTGCGCCTGGCAGCCCAGTCGCAAGCACCAAATAGCGAAACAACGGCAATGTAATTGGCTCACCGAATATTATTGGATCGGACACCAGGGCTATCGTTGCAGCATTGAGCGACAGGGACTCACCTGTCAGAGATTTCGCCGCATAGTCCTGCCCGGTGACCTCAGCAGAGGCTATATCTGCGAACGAATTTTGGGTGGCAGCCAACGGCGTAAATGCCTGGGTCATCAAATGAGCTGACAGTCCCTGACTGATATAGCCGGGAGCAAAGCCGCCCAGCATGTTCTTCAACGTCTGCTCGAAGATTGTCATTGGGCCAACCAGCATAATGGCGCTCCGCTTGTTGTTTAATCGCTTGTGAGTTTCAGCGTGGTTGTTTGAGCAGCCACATAATGCACACGTCCAGACTGGTGCACGGCCTTGCGTCTGCCCGGCAGTGAACTTGCACCGTCCGCAGCGGCAACAAACGGTGCTGCGGACAGAATATTTATTATACCTAAGCCAGGTGACAGCGTTTCACTACGCATATAGTTGGCCACAATCGGCGACGATGCTGTACTTGATGCTGCGAGGGTCATGTTTCATCCAAGGTTTGTGATGCTGGACGATTTCGCCGCACCTAATCGACTGCTTTTTCGCTCAACAGCCGGGTTCAGCCGGTTCCGCTTAAGCTATCATCGACGGACACGTTGTGCGTCTCGTTGGCTGCGGCTGCGATCGCGGATAGCACATTGAACAGGTCCACATAAACCGGCATTTCCGCGCCTTGCATTTGGGTTCGTTGCAGAAACTGCAATATTGCCTTCGCTTGGTCTGCAGACAGGCTGTCTTTTTGGGTTTTTTGGTCTTCCATTATTATCACTCCTTCAATAGGCAGTTGGGATGCCACCTCACCATGAGCGCGGCACTGGGCAATTTCTGTTCGTTGGGTAGTTTCTGTTTAAAGACGTCGATCGGAACCAACAGGCTGACAACAGTGTGTTGGATTGTCGTGGTGGCGGAGTTGGCTATTTAGCCGCCACGCGGCCTACCGAGCATCTGATTGGCCTAACAGTCTTCGTCGCGCGCAAAGAATATCCTTAGTTGCTCGCCAGCGTAGCAACCGTGCCATTTGAAAATTTGACTTTTAGATCGCTATCGGCGCTGTCCAAATATATAACAGCGCCAGTAGATGGGCTTGAAGGTTCGGCAATTTCTGTATCAAGTGCAAGCAAGTCATCGGTAGTTATAGTTCCTGCTTTAAAGGCATTTCCTTGGGCATCCCAAACATTCGAGGCGTAGGATAAAATTCGCGTTGTGGCGTCTTTGAATATGACTTCACTGGGCTGTGTAGCGTGTGCGCCGCCTGTCAGAGTTAGAACTGCGCCAGAGCCTAACGTACCGCCTGAAATTGACCACGAGGAATTGTCCACTGATCGAGCAACATCGGTGCCGGACATCGTGATATTGCCAACACGGTCAAGCGCGTTGTCGTAAAAGCCGAACTGACCTTGACCGGGATCAAAATTAAGTGCGAGATCGCCGCTATCATATAATTCAAAACGGCCCGGTCTTGTTAAGTGGCCCTCTGAATATAAAGCTATGCGAGAGCCGGTGCCGCTGGTGCCGCCCCCAGCTATAACCATGAGGTCTGTGGTACTGCTTCTTATTATCTGGTCAACACCCGTTAATGCGTTGCTTAGAAAGTCTACTGTCGGTGCATTAATAGCCAAAGACTGTGGTGCAAAGATACGCATGTCGGCAGAACCAGCATAAATTTGCCCGCGTTCTGTACCGATGTTGTCGTAGAACCGGAGCAAGCCATTGTTACCAGTTGATGTGCTGTGTATTTCAATATCGGAACCAGAAGTACTAACATCACCCGCTACATCAAGATCGCCGTACATATCTACATTCAACGAGGAGTCGATAGCCAGAGCGGTTAACCATGCAATATCTGTGTCGGCAGCATCGCTCGCAGCTATGTTAAAGGTTATCGCCGTAGGGTTCATAACCAACCTAGACGCGCCGCCTGTCTGTTTACGCTTGTACGTTGGGCCGTTGTAATACCAATTTACTCCTTGTAAAAAGGAGATACTGCTAGAGCTAGACATTAAGGAAGCGCCGCCGCCAAAGTCTATACTGTCCCAACCACTAGCCCAAACAGGTATGGTGCTCGCGCCGACAGCGAGGCGAGAAGTAGCAAATAGATCACCAGCGAAGGTGGCATCACCAGTGAAGGTAGCTTTTTGATTGCCATCAAGCGTTAAAGCTGGAACTGCAACGCCCGTCTCTAACACTAATGAAGCGCCGGGATGGTTGGTGGCCATTGTCATCTCGTTAATGGTGCTACGCCACCTAACAAACGACCCGACCGAATTTGAGGGACTGCCGAAATATATGTTTTGGGCGGAAGCATCGGGCCCAAGTATTGACATCCCGACATTACCATTGCGTTCGATAACCAAATCGTCAGCGTCCACAACAGCAGTAACCGCGCCCGCATCAGACGACTTTGCAAACACTTGACCGGAGAAAGAGGCAGGGACGTTCACCGTAAGCTCAGTGTCGGTCAAGGTTGTAGACACTACACCGTTGACAATCGTTGATACTATATCGGGAGCATAAAACCTAAGTCCCGGCCACCACGTACCAGCCCGAATAGAGTAATCAGCGTTGCTGGACAGTTGAATAATGCCACTGTTGTTCAAACCAATTTGAAGGCCAACGTTGTTTTGGCTTGATTGAGCAATAGAAACGTCGCCAGCGAAGGCAGAAAATAGATCGTCGCGCAACTGCAACACTTCATTGCTCGAACCATTGCCACCTACACGAAAACCCATATAGTCATTGTTTGACGTGTCGTGCCGGAAAAATATTTGCCCATCTACCCCGGTGGTGTCTTCAAAATCAATCGTATGCGTGAACGCTGTCGCACCATTGTACGTGGTTGACTTTATTGTCAAACCTGCTTGGCCCGCCGCACCTGTGTCGCGGGTGATTTCTCCGGCAAAGTTGGATAGACCGTTAACATTCGTGTTTGCACCATTGAAGTGTGCATCGGCGTTAATCCGCGAAGTGCTTGTTACGGTAAGCTCGCCAGTTACATCGATATCGGAAGCGAAGGTAGCAGTACTTGCGCTAGCATCCCATATTAACCATGGAGTTGTACCAGATCGAAAATACATATCATTAGCGTCTGCGTGCCCTTCCGCACGCATAAGTATGTTGGCACCTAGAATATTGGACGTTCCACCGCCATATAAAACGCCATCTGAAGAAGAAGACCCGTAACAATCCTCAGACAATATTACGTTGCCAGCGAAGCTCGCACTTCCTAAAAATTCAGCCGACAGGTTCGCCAAATCAAAGGTCGCAAGGTTGCCCACGCCGCCCGCCTGCAAGACATAGCTTGTCGCCTGCTTTTGCCAATGAACCGGTATAGTACCCGCCATCGTGTCTTGTACTACAATTGCGTCAAAGACGCTGGCACCACCGGTTATCCGGTTGGCGCCAACCACATTAACATCACCAGCGGAGGTTATCGCACCCCCCTTCAGCAGTACGCCGTCCACCAAAACACCCGCACCCAGCGTAACCTCCGAAATCGTATCGGCCTGCATATTGGGGTTGAGCAAAAACTCAGATGTTACCGCACAAAACACCAGGGCACCGCCCGAAAGTGAAATCGCCGCCGGGGCAGCCTTATCATAGACGCCGTCAACCAATGTTTCGCCTACCAACGTCCGCGCAAGTGTATCAGTTGCAGTTAACGTACCGCTGCCAATCTCATAATTGTCACCATCTTCGATCACATAGGTAACCATATCACCCACGGTAAAGGCGTCGGCAAAGCTGATGTGCGCCGCCAGCGCACCGCCGAGCGTTATGTCGCCCACGCCGGTTGTCAGCGTCAATTCGCGTACCCTGTTTGCAAGCGTCATCCAGCAATCCTTCATAAAATCGAAACGGCTAAAAATTGGCACAAAAAAAGCGGGGCTTGCCCCGCTTCTCGGTTAGTTAGGCTAGGGTCCGGCTACTAGACCGCAAACTCCAGCAATTTGATCGCCTCGGCGTTTACAACCGCACCGCCCACACGCTTGGTGGCATAAAACAGAACGTTGGGCTTGTTGGTATAGGGGTCGCGCAACACACGGGTGCCGGTGCGTTCCACAATGGTATAGCCACGCTCAAAGTTACCAAATGCAACCGACAGGGACGCCGCCGCCATGTCAGGCATATCCTCAGCTTCCACCACCGGATAACCCAGCAGCATATCAGGCTGGCCCTCAATCAAGCCAGGTCGCCAGATGAAGTTGCCGTCCGCATCTTTCATTTTACGAATTTCGGCCAGTGTCGCGCTGTTCATCACAAACTTCGCGCCTTGCCGGTAGCGGCTGCCGAGCGCGTGCACGAGGTCGACCAAAATATCAGATGGGTCTGATACCGGGAAGGCACCATCAACGCCGGTTTTCACCTTGCCGACTGCCGTCTCAGTCAGAAAGCCCTTGGGTTTATTAACGCCGTCGCCGCCAATAATCGCAGCACCTTCCTGTACAGCAAATTCCTCTGCCACTTCTTCGGTCAGCCAAGCTTCTGCGTCAAACTGCATATCATCCAGCGCGCGCTGGGTTGCAGCGGCATTGGCGTATATCTCGCCGGGCGTGATCGCAACTTCAGCCAGTGACGGCGTCGCCGTTTCGCCGCGTGCATCTTCCTCGCCGACCCAACCCGAAGCAGTACCACCCGTGTTCACAAGCCGCTTATAATTGGATGTCTCAATGGTTTTCACTTTGCAGATTGACCGCATGGGCGACAGATCAATCAGCTGCTTTTCAATTTCGCTGTCAATCACTGTTGGAACGGCAAAACCACCGTCGCCGCCTGTGGTCGTTGAAAGGCCTTTGGCCTCCAGGTCTTTCAGCAGGCTGTCATCACCTTTGGTAATGAAACCGTTCAGGAATGCGTGCTTGTGCTCAAGCGCATCTCCGCATAACGCGCTGCCGGCATCGCCTGGGCGCGCCATTTTGGTCTCCATGGCATCCAGCCGGTCTTTCAGGCCAAGGATGCCGTTTTCTGCTGCATCGGTATAATCGTCGATCGCAATTTTCAGGTCAGTCATTTCCATGACATTTGTCCTTCTCTAAATTGTTAATGGGTGCTGGCACATGCCAACGATCAAAAAGGCCAAATGCCTGCCTCGCGCAGACCAAATGGGCCGTGTGCAGCGACTTACCCCGGCATCTCACCGGTTGATAAAGTCACCGAAAAAAATCAAAACCTCAGGAAAACCACTGAGGTCATTTGCCCGTTACGTTTCCCAAATAACTTTCGCAGCACAAATTGAATTGTAAACGAGCATTTTTTTGGCTAAACATTAGCCTGTGTTCTGTTTATGTTCTTATCGAGCCAACCAACGGCCAGCCAGCTATGGAGAATAAAAGTGCAAGTAGATAAAGAAAAATACGAAAGCCGCTATCGCTGGACCAACCATATGCGCGGCATACTATTGGGAGTTATTCTCACTGTTATCTACTATGAATTTATTGCTTAGAAATGAAGGCTGCATAAGGAGACTGAGCTATCTCATGGTAATGATGAATTCATCCTGACTTGCTGCTCCGGTGCCTCTGATTCTAGCACTACTTATATAGTTTAAAGTATAGCTAACTCTGCGATCAAAGCGCAGACCCCGCAAACCCTCGACGAAGTTGTCGAAACGAACTGGGTCTTCTCGCCGCAAACGAAATGTATCAACAGTGCGGTTCTGATTAAGTCTAACTTTCTTGGGTTCGACTGTCGGTCCTTTCCCAGAATAAAATATGATCTCGCAATCAAAAATGGCATTCTGAAAAGGCGGAATGACCTCAAAAGTCACCGACGGCGGCGATGGATGTCCCAGCAAAAACCCGGTCTTTGACTTGCCCTCAAATAATCGTACGCGTTGGCGAGCACCGCGCTTTGTTTCTATCTTGCTCTTTCGTTCCAACAAATTCACCATTAGTTCATGAATTTCCTGATCCTTCGCATTGTGGCCCGTCTTAAACCCCTTCGCCGTAATGGCTTTGGCACGGTTGCGGGAAAAGCCCTGTTCGCGCAGGAAACGCTCGAAAGTGCGCGGGTCGTTGATGTCGCCCGTTTCAATATCCGTATCTACCGTCAGATTCATTGCTGCATTCCTTTGTTTCACTGTCTGTACGCGCGCGAGTTCGTTGGCCGGAAAGGTAACCAGGGACACTTCCATCAAATCGGCGCGCTTAATGGTTCGGGTGCCCGCCGCGCTGTTGCGCATTGCCTCTTTGGTTACAAAACCAATTGAAAGCCCGTTAAGGGCACCCATTTTTAATAGCTCATATGCCTCTGCTCCGCGGCCAGACTGTGCCAGCCGTCCTTTAACAAACAAACCGCGCTCGTCCTCGCGCACCGCGTCAAACCGGCCAATGGGCTCCTTGGCATTATGCTGCCACAGCAGGGCCGGAAGGCGCGCTTTCAGGCTATCTGCGAAGGCACCTTTGGCCACCACATCGCCGTCGCGGTCGGTGTTGCCAAACACCGCGCCGTAGCCTTCAAACTCACCGGGCAAGCCACCCGCCTTCACTTCCAGCGGCAAATCAATGACCGTCCTTTCGCTAGTATCCAGCACATCATGCATGGGCATTATCCTTGTGAGTTTGGATTACCGGAGGCACCCGTAAAATATAATTCAGGCAATAAAAAAGGCCGGTGAAACACCGACCTTTAAAACGTTCTATGTAGCATAATTTAGCGCAGCTTAAGCTCACCCGCGCTCATGCGACCCCTGCGGTCTTCAACCAATTCGTAAGACACTGCCTGATCGTCATCCAAACCTGCAAGGCCTGCCTGCTCCAGCGCTGAGATGTGAACAAAAACATCATCGCCGCCGCTTTCAGGCTTAATAAAACCGAAGCCTTTTGTGCTGTTAAACCATTTTACTGTACCGTCCGCCATAATCGTAAATCCCTATCGAGCCTATTAAAATTAAGAATATCAGGCGGGACCCTACGACCGTCTTCCTGAAATTTCAATAGGCAGCGCTATCTTTCCAAACTCATGCGGACACATTCATCAACATTGCCCTTATGGCCAAGCTATTGTTAAGGTGCCCACAACAGGGGCGCAGACCCCGAATATACCGGCAGCAAGAGGACCGAATCCGTGAACGAACAACTTGACCAGAAATCACCCAAATATCGCTTTTGGCTGACCGCCATAGCGCTGGTACTATCCGGCTTCTTTGGCTTTGTGGGCCTTGGGGCATTCTCAGCGGGCCAGGGCCTCGCCGCAAACCCCGAAAATATCGACCCGGCGGCAACCATCCTGACCTTCAATTTCATTGGTTCGATACTGCTGGCAATGGCACCTGCCTGCCTTTGGCTTGCCTATATGTTACGCCCCGGCGGCAAGTAACGCTTTAGCTACTTCTTTGCCTCAAAACCCAGTGCTGCGCGTTTTTCCGCGTCGCTTAGGAAGCCAGCAGCTGCTATCCGGTCAAACCGGGCAGCGCGCTTGGCGGCCAATGCGGGTACGTCGTCCAGATCAATAGCCAGCGACAAACGCTTGTTTTCCCTTGCCTGCCTCTCAAAATCAGGCACTAACCAGTTGGTTAGTTCAGCGGCAATGTCCTGCGCCAGCGGAATAACCGTGTCTTCCCACAGGCTTTGTCGGGCCTCGGCGTAATTGGAGTAGGTCTGCGCATCGGGCACGCCCATCATCTGGGGCGGCACACCGAAGGCCGTTGCTATTTCGCGAGCGGTCATGTTCTTGGCGCTGGCCCAGTCCATATCCTTGGGACTCATGCCCATTTCCTGCCACTTCAGGCCACCTTCCAACAGCAAGGGCCGTCCGGCGTTCAAGGCACCAGTATATTGTTGTTCAACTTGCTGCTTGAGCTTGTCAAACTGCGCATCGGTTAGCGGCGCATCCGCATCTTCTTGGTACAACACACCCGACGGCGTACCGCCGTTCTGGATAAGCGCCAGGTTCCAGCGGCTACCCTCAGTGT
>JAALKD010000107.1 GCA_011088215.1 Sphingomonadales bacterium
CCCCCCCCCCCCCCCCCCCCCCCCCCCCCCCCCCCCCCCCCCCCCCCCCGCGACCAGGGGGACCCCGCCAAATGGTGCCCCTTCCATCACCAGGTGGGTGTATTTCAGCATTACTTCAGACCCAGCTTCAAACACGCCCGCAAGTGGCTTAGCCTTGTCACCTGTCAGCAATATGCCGGCACCGAGCATCAGTGCAAAGAATATAATCGCCAGCATATTGGCATTGGCAAGCGCGGCGATTGGATTCATGGGAATAATCGCGAGCAGGCGGTCTTCAAGCGTGGAGCTGGATTGCCCTACTTCTTCGTTAGGAACGACACCCGCAAGGTCGATCCCAACTCCGGGCTCGATTATTGCTGCCATGGTTAAACCTATAGTGATAGCTACCGCAGTAGTTGCCATATAGAGGCCGAGTGTTTTCGCGCCCAAAGAACCAAGTCGTTTTGGGTCTCCCATTGCAATTACGCCGGTGACCAGAGTGACAAACACCAATGGTACAACGATCATGCGGATCAAACGAATAAACATATCGCCTATCCAGCTGACGCTAGTTGCGGACTCGCCTGCTAGAACACCAAAAACCACTCCAAGCACAAGCATGCCGAGAATTCGTTTCCACAGCGTGATTCCAAACCAGAATTTCACAATTTTTCCCCTAATTTTTCAAGTGCCGCCGCCGAAAAAGCCTGCGGATACTCCCCAATTGCCAGAAGGCTACACAGTTGCGGTGATGTCACGCAACAGCTTTCATTTTGGTGCCCGATAACCTGAGGGTATACCAGTACATCATTGACTCAAAAAAAAGTAATTAAATTAAAATGTTAGCTAAATTTTCGCCGCATTTTCCATTTAACATTTGATTAGGAAATTGGATGGCATGATGGTAAAAATAAGCAACAGGGCGTTAGGTAGTTATGGCGAAAGTTAGAACATTATTGGCAGCGACAATGCTTGTGGCTGTGAGTGCAAACGCGGTGTCAGCGGCGGACGCCTGTATGCAGAACCGTGAGATTAAAGCCGATCAAATCAGGTTCGTTGAAACACAGATGCGGATTGCAACCCTACAATGTCGCGGCGGGGCGCACCGCGATATCATCAGCTTGTATAATGATTTTGTGCGGTCCAAACGGCCTTATTTTATCGAGGCCGAAGGTCCGTTGCGGGAATTTCTAAAACGATCAAAAAAAGGCGGCCTGGATGGCTATGTCGTTGCGGTTGCCAATAGAGTGTCGCTGGGCAGCTCGTCAGTGGCCCAGTTTTGTGATCGGGCGCAGATGGCGCTTCAAATGGCGGTGAAGATGCCAGATCCATCGGGTTTAGTTACGTTGATGCCGGTGCGATACAGGCAGCCGGAGCGTAGCTGTACATTTGCAGATCGGTCCAGCATTTACCAATAGTGGCAACAGCTGCTTACGGTCTATATTGGGTTGATGTCATAAAAAACGCCGACCCCGGATATTATCTCCAGGGTCGGCGAATTAATTTCTATTTCTTCTGCTCGTTAGTTTCTATTTCAACGAGACAGAACAATTTCCACGCGGCGGTTTTGCCATTCGCGCACACCGTCTTGAGTTTTCACAAGAGGTGACGTTTCACCGAAGCTGCGGATGCTGATTTTATCAGATGACACACCTTGGGCAATCAATGCATCACGAACTACATGGGCCCGTCTTTCGGCCAGTCCTTCGTTGTATGCATCAGCGCCAGACCGGTCAGCATGACCAGAGGCAGTGATACGGGCAGCGCCCACCTGCTTGAATGCTCTTGCAGCCCGTTCAATGATTGAACGTGCGTCGGCCGTCAATGTGCTCTTGTCAAAATCGAAGAAAACCATGAATGGCCCGGGAATAGCAACCGGCTTAGGCTCTGGTGCCGGCGCAGGTGTTGGAGCAGGGGCAGGCTTCACAACAGGGGCAGGTGCTGGCTTGGGCGTGGGCGCTGGCGCAACTGCTTTAGGGGCAGGGCGGGCTTTCTCACCGAATTTCCAGGATACTCGCGCAAATACCTCGTTGTTGGCGAAACGGTGACGGGCACGCAGTGCTTCCGTGCCGAATTTGCCAGTTAGGGTTCTGAAATGGCGAACGCCAAGGCCCAGTTCAATACCGCCGATTGCTTTGGTTAACTGAACCATCGCCTGGCCTGCTGGTTCCCAGTTTCTGCTGTCAGCGATCAGGACATTGTCCGCGGTTACGCGGTCCAGTTGAACGAGGCTCATGCCGATACCCAGACCTGCGTAGGCTTTCCAGCCATCAAATTCTGCAAAATTGTAGTGAGCGTTAGCCATCAGGCTATCAGACTGTTGACTGCCTTCTGCCGAGCGTGATCCGGTCGCGAGTGCTAGACGGCCTGGGTCTGTTACTTCAACTGTGTTGATGTTGTTGGTACGAAGAGCGTATTCCAGCTCATAGCGCCACTTGTTAATATTACGGCCAAAATACAGACCACCAACAATGCCCAGTTTTTTCCGGGTTTCAATATCCAGCGTGCCGGGTGCCAAACCTTCTAGGTCTTCATCCAGGGCATCGGTCAGGCCAAGTTGAAGGCCAGCATAATAATAGTCGTCGTCGTCAGCGATTGCCGGGGTAGCAATTCCTGCTAAACAAAGGGATAATACGAGTGCGCGCATGTGAGGGCTCCTTGGTCCGCGAGTCTGCGGATTTATCTGAATCAATAATGCACCGATTACGCATGGTTGTGCACTGAGACAAGTCAAAACGCCTGATTCGGGTGTTAGATTTACGGTCTAAATCCGAAATGTGGCATTTTTGCAAAGATATGGGGTTGGTATATTTGCCTTCTGGCAGATTTCAATGAATAATCAGGCATATGTTCTGGCGAAGTTAGGCATTTGGGAGTGCCATTTAATTAGTCGGTCACAGTTGAAAAGAGGGGGTTAATATGTTGCAGCGATTGGCGGCACTGTTTGTCGCATTCTCCCTTGCACCTTGGGCATTGGTGCAAGCGGAACCATTAAAACTGGAAACCTATCTGGATATTGAAACCGTCGGTGATCCGCAGATTTCACCAGACGGATCTCAGATAATTTATGTGCGTTCGCATATCGACAAGATGAAAGACCGTCGGTCGTCTTCCATATGGATTATGAATTCCGACGGCAGTAAAAATCGCCAGCTTATGGCGAAAGGCGGTAATGTTCGTTGGTCACCGGACGGCAACCGCATTGCATTCATTTCCGCTGACAGCGCGGGCAAACCCCAACTTTTCATTCGCTGGATGGATAGTGAAGGCGCAATTAGCCAGGTGACACACGGCACAGAAAAACCTTCTGGCGTATTTTGGTCGCCGGATGGCAAATCCATCGCCTTTATGTCGTCTGTTCCGCGTAAAACAGACTTCACTGTAAAGCTTCCTGGAAAACCTGCTGGTGCCAAGTGGAAAGAAGCCCCACTGGTTGTTGAAGATCTTCTCTGGCAACGCGACCGCGTTGGCCCGGTAAACGGTAGCTGGAATCATATTTTTGTTGTGACTGCCGATGGTGGCACACCGCGCCAGCTCACGACCGGTAACTGGAATGCTAACAGAGGTCGCCGTGCGAACCTTTCCTGGTCACCGGATGGCAGTAAAATAGTGTTTGATGGTTTGGCCGAAGAAGACCCCGGAGACCGGTTTAATGAGACCTACATCTATAGCGTCGATGTGGCGTCCAAAGGCATTAAGAAGCTGACCGATAACAGCATAGGTTCATCAGGGCCAACGGTGTCGCCGGATGGCAAAATGGTCGCCTTCGTTGCCTATCATGAAACGATCATGAGTTATAAACACTCTAACATGTATGTTGTTGGCATGGATGGCGCCGGGCAGCGCCGCTTAATAGGTGATTTGGCAGCAAGTCCAGGTTCATTACGTTGGGCCAGCAATTCCCGTGGCATCTATTTCGAACTTGATAAAGAGGGCGATCGCAACATTCATTACACCGACATGAACGGTAAAATGCGTGATGTTACTGAGGGCGATCAAAATATTCGTTTGACGAGTGTTTCTGACCGCGGTGTTGCCGTTGGTCTGCATTCTGATGCGAATCGTACGCCGGATGTTGTTCGCTTCGACATTTCCGACGGCGATGACTTCGCCCGGATAACCGATGTGAACGCTGACATTTTCGCCGAGGTTGATAAGTCTGAAACCATTGAATTTTGGTACGATTCCACCGAAGGCACCAAAGTGCAGGGGTGGGCCGTGTTGCCGCCAAACTTTGACAAATCAAAGAAGTATCCCTTGATATTGTCAATCCATGGCGGGCCGCACGCCATGTACCGCGAAACATTCAACTTCATGTTCCATCACTTTGCAGCACAGGATTATATCGTACTGTTTACTAACCCACGCGGTTCAACCGGCTACGGAGAAGACTTCGCCGCCGCGATTGAAGACATTTATCCGGGTCCACGGGACTATGCCGACCTTATGGGCGGTGTTGATTACATGATTGACCAGGGTTATGTGGATCCTGACCGCACATTTGTGACGGGCTGTTCGGGCGGTGGCATTCTGACCGCATGGACTGTCACACAGACCAACCGGTTCAAGGCTGCGGTGTCTCGCTGTGTAGCGTCCGACTGGATCGGCATGGTAGGTACAACTGATTCAACAGCTTGGATGCTTAATTTCTTTGCTAAACCATTCTGGGAAGACCCTACGCAGTGGTATGAGCATTCGGCACTGATGCATTCCGAGAATGTGAAAACACCGACCCTATTCATGACAGGTAACCTTGATCGCCGCACGCCTGACCAACAGGCCAAGCAAATGTATGCTGTGCTGAAGTATCTTGGGGTTCCTACCAAGTTTATCTCAATGAAGGGCGAATACCACGGCAATGGCAGGGTTTATCCCTCGAATTACCTACGCCTACAGCTGTACCTTAAGAAATGGTTCGATATGTACGACCCAGCACATGCTGGCGACTAATTTGACCACGATGCGCTAAATAGCTCGGGGTATTTCTCCGGGCTCTCTATATACGAACAAGAGCGTTGATGCGTCAGCGCTTTATCTCAAATAGCCTTCCGATTTTATGATGGCTTGGCTAGCTTGAGGGAATTGGGCAAAGAAACGAAGGGGACTATTATGTTACATATGTCACAAAGAATAATGGCGGTGCTGACCGTATGCGTGCTTGCGTTCGCATCGGCTGTATCCGCCGAGCCACTGAAGCTGGAGACTTATCTGGATATTGAGACCGTAGGTGATCCACAAATTTCGCCGGACGGCTCTCAAATTATTTATGTGCGCTCACATATAGACAAGATGAAAGACCGACGGTCCGCATCGCTATGGATCATGAACGCTGACGGCAGTAAAAACCGGCAACTGATGGCGAGAGGCGGCAACGCCCGGTGGTCACCAGATGGCAGCCGCATTGCGTTCATCTCCGCCGATGATGCGGGCAAGCCGCAGTTGTTTGTTCGCTGGATGGACAATGAGGGTGCGGTTAGCCAAATAACCCACGGCACTGAGCGCCCGCGCGGCGTGTTTTGGTCCCCAGATAGCAAGTCGATTGCCTTTATGTCGCGTGTGCCCCGTAAAACCGATTTTACCGTCAAACTTCCGGGCAAACCAGCTGGTGCCAAATGGAAAGAAGACCCATTGGTGGTGGAGGAGTTTCTCTGGCATCAGGACCGCATTGGTCCGATGAATAATGGCTGGGACCACATCTTTGTTGTGACCGCAGACGGCGGTACTCCGAACCAGCTTACTGACGGCAACTGGCATGCCAATACGCGCCGCCTTGGTGCCATCCGGTCCGGTGCAAATCTCTCCTGGTCACCCGACGGCAGTAAAATAGCCTTTGATGGCCTAGCAGAAGAAGATGATGGCCGCCGCTATACGGAAACCTATGTTTATACGGTTGATGTGAGTTCCGGCGACATTAAGCGGCTGACTGACAATTCAATTGGTGCACAAGATCCGGTGTTTTCGCCGAACGGCGAGATGGTTGCCTTCACGGCCTTCCATGAATCAGTGATGAGTTATCGGCATTCGAATCTGTATGTTGTAAACACAGATGGCAGCGATCAGCGCCGGGTTGTTGGTGATTTGTCGGCGGACCCAAGTGGCCTTCGGTGGGCGTCTAACTCTCGTGGTATCTACTTCACACTGGATAAAGAAGGTGATCGCAACGTTCATTACACTAATATGAGCGGCAGGACGCGTGATGTCACATCCGGCGATCAGAATATATTCCTGTCGAATGTGTCCAATCGGGGTGTTGCTGTTGCGTTGCAGGCAGACGCTGATCATACGCCTGACGTTGTTCGTTTCGACTTGTCAGACGGTGACAATTTTGCCCGTGTAACCAACGTGAATGCAGATGTTTTTGCCGGAGTTGATAAGTCTGAGACTATTGAATTTTGGTACGATTCAACCGAAGGCACAAAAGTTCAGGGTTGGGCTGTGTTGCCACCAAACTTTGACGAGACAAAGAAATATCCTTTGATCCTGTCAATTCACGGCGGCCCGCACGCGATGTATCGTGAAACATACAACTTCATGTTCCACCACTTTGCGGCAGAAGGGTACATTGTTCTGTTTACAAACCCTCGTGGTTCCACTGGTTATGGTGAGGATTTCGCGGCAGCGATTGAGAATATGTATCCTGGACCGCGTGACTATGCTGACCTGATGGGCGGTGTAGATCATCTGATCGGGGAAGGGTATGTGGACCCGGACCGCACTTTTGTTACTGGTTGTTCTGGCGGCGGTATCCTAACTGCCTGGACTGTTACTCAAACAGATCGCTTTAAGGCTGCTGTGTCTCGTTGTGTGGTTTCTGACTGGATTGGCATGGTAGGTACGACCGATGTATCCGGTTGGATGATCAACTTTTTTGAAAAGCCTTTCTGGGAAGACCCGACACAATGGTATGAGCATTCTGCTTTGATGCATTCCGAGGATGTTAAAACGCCGACCCTGTTCATGACCGGCGACGTTGATCGTCGCACGCCTGACCAGCAGGCTATGCAAATGTATGCTGTTCTGAAGTATCTGGGCGTACCGACCAAGTTCGTCTCAGTCAAAGGCGAATATCATGGGACTGGTTCAATCCCGTCCAATTACTTGCGCCGTCAGCTGTATTTGATGAAGTGGTTCAACATGTATGACCCAGCCCATCAGGCGGAAATGGCCAAATAAGCAACACTTGGTAAACTGGCAAATAAAAAAGCCCGGAGCATTGCTCCGGGCTTTTCTTTAATTGGCTCCGCCTGCTGGGCTCGAACCAGCGACAAGATGATTAACAGTCATCTGCTCTACCAACTGAGCTAAGGCGGATCAGTATTCAAAGGACCCTGTCCTCTGAGGTGGGGCTCTTTATACTCAAAAAAATGGTCCTGCCAAGCAGAATTTTACATTTTTTACCAAAGCTGCTGTCATCTGTCGCTACAACTGGCAAATACCCGGCATAGAACCCTCGCTAGCATAGGTTTGGTGAAGCATCGGAACTATTGCTGTTTGTGGAAGAAAGGCCAGCACTGAAACAGCACCGGCCTCGCAAAATGTGTATGTCAGGTCAACAAGCTTGAAGTGCGTTCAGTTTAATGCGTGGTGCTGACCGTTGTTGAAATTGGCATAGCCTCTGCCGGCACGTCCTGACCAGGAATGGGGCGTTTTACGATGCCGTAGCGTGGATCGCTCGTAGGGAAAACCAATGATTGAACTGGGGCCGGCTGTTTGTATGCGTCCGCGCCCCTGAGAATCAAGTCAACCGACTTCTTAAACTGAATAACATGGGCCATGTGGTCAGCACCCTCAATCGACTCGTAACGGCCACGCGGGAAAGCATCGGCAATCAGTTTATTGGCTGCTGGTGGCACAAAAATGTCGTGTTCACCGGTGAAAACCACGGTCGGAACGTCCGGTAGTTTACTTAAATCAGTATTGCCAAATTGTAGAATGCGTTTTGTATTATGAGAAAATTGTTCGCGCATACCCTGGTTGGCATGCATCAGGGCATGATGAAGTTTCTCACCCGCCAGCTTTGCCAGCCGATTGGTTTTGCGCAGTTCAGGGTTAGACATCAGATTGGTGAAACAGTCTGCGAACTCCTTTCGCTTGTCCCATTTCAAATAAAAAACCATCAGGTTAAAGTCATACTCCAGCTGTTCGGGCATCCGGTGCATCGCGCCGCCAAGCAACAGCCTGCTGACCATTGGGCGATAATGCTGGACAAAGCGCATGGCGACAATGCTGCCATAGCTGAAACCGACCAGATTAATTTTGCGAACCCGCAGCTGTTCCAGCGCAGATGCTATGCAATCGGATATAAAATCGAACGAATAATCGTGCGGCAATACGCCGGTAGCGCCGTTGCCAGGCGTATCGAAAGCAATAACCCAGGTGTGCTTGGCCAACGCTTTGCTCATTCGTTCAATCTGTTCAATGTTTTGAAATGCTCCACCGATTACTACAAGTGGAATGTCGCTGGTGCCCTTGGCATATTCTTTCACATGAACCGGAAAGCCCCGGTGGCTCAGCATGTGCGTAACAGTATCAGTCATAAACTCTCCTACTCGGTACGTCGCCCCAATCGCGAACGCCGACCAGATCAGCAATTTATGCCTTGTCCCCAACCGGCTGCGTGTACCATCGCAAGTAGAATGCCAGAATCAAAATATACTTTAGGGTGTGTATTGCAAGACAAAAATACCACAATAAAAACGGTGTATTAGTATTGTTTTGACACAAATTGATACAATTTTACCCTAAAAACGTGCAATTATTCTTCACCTGAGAAACAGCTTGAAGTAGTAAGAAAATTGCACAGGGTAGGCAAAATGTCGCTGGCCAGATTTCCTTTCCCAATTCACTCGAGTGTGGCCGATGCCCGTTTTTGGGCGGCCCGATTTCGTTTAGCGTGAGCTAACAGCGTTTCAGATGAGCCAGAGCACGAGTTAAACACCAGATGAACGGCTGAGTGAGTTAGCGTGTTTGCCGGCCACGTTGTCTGATAAAAATTCCTAACAATTGAAAGGATATTTCATGGCGTGGGGATTTTTGCGTGCATTCAGTTTAATTTGGTTGGTAGCGGCAACCGGTACTTTGCTTCCTGCAAGTGCTCAACAATATGGCAACGGAGCGGTGTTCAACGGTGGTGGTGAAACAGTCATTTTCCACAGTTTCGTTGGCGGACAGGGCAATATTGTCGAACTTGACCTGAACTCGGGCGAGCTAAAGATGATCACTACCGATGGCCGCCGCGACAGATGGCCCGCGCTAAGCCCAGACGAAAACCAACTGGTTTTTATTTCTCAGCGAACACCGCCCTGGAAGATATACCGGGTTAACCGCGATGGCAGCGACTTGCGCCTGTTGACCGAAGAAGAGGACGCCCATTTAGGCGCAAGCTGGTCGCCGGACGGTAAGAAAATTATATACTCGAAACAAAATCTGGAGGCTGACGATTTCACCGCAGACTTGTGGATTATGAAAGCAGATGGCAGCGACAAAACCAAACTGACAGACGGTGCCATGTGGCCCACATGGGACCATCGCAGCAATTCGGTGTTTTTTACCACGGTGTTGGAAGATGGCAACGTGGCACTTGGCCAGTACGATATG
>JAALKD010000023.1 GCA_011088215.1 Sphingomonadales bacterium
GTGTACCCGCACAAGGTTGCCGTAAACAAAGGTGACTTTCTGGCTTGTGCCGAACCTCTGCTAGCCTTCACACAGGAAGGCTCCCCACTGGCGATTCTTCCGGAGCGAAGCGGCAAGCTCTACTTATACAATGGTGATACCGGTACCAAGGAGCAAGTTGAGACAAACTGCAAAGCAGATATTTCTGATACTGGTTACATCCTCGCCCCGCTTATGCCTGACCGGCCGATGTCGATAAAAGAGTTTTTGCTGTTTGGCCTGAAGGCGAACAAAAGTGATATGGCCGCCATGATTGGTGCCGGCTTTATCAGTGCTGGATTCGCTATGGCGCTGCCATACGGTATCGGCGTTGCCTTCTCTCGAATTGTGCCGTCATCAAATGCGGACAAATTGCTGGAGCTTACACTAGCGCTATCGATGATTGCGCTTGTAATGTTTGCACTGGATCGCACCTCTGCCCTTGCTTCTTTAAGAATGCAAGGCCGGGCAGGCCTTCAATTGACTACTGCCCTTTGGCAGCGTTTATTGAGGTTCCCTGGCAGCTTTTTTGGTCAGCATGGGGCCGGTGACTTTATGCAACGGCTATCTGTTGCTGAACGTATGCACCAATCCGTGCAAACCTTGCTGCATAGCGGTGTTATTCGCTTCCAGCATTTTCTTGCAAGCCTCATCGTAATGGTCAGCATTTTCCCATTTATGGCGCTTTTCATGATGGGCTTTGCTGTATTGTTGTTCGCCGCAAGTGCGCTGACTGTGTATTTACAACGAAAAACCATAGCGCAAGGGGAAGCTTTTCGCGGGAGCGCTTTCAATCAGACCATTGAGTTAGTGGGTGGTATTTCCAAAATCAAAGCCGCCGGGGCACAGCGCTGGGCTTTCAATCAATGGGCGCATAACTTCAGCGAACTTCGGGCGCGATCGCTTCGGTCGCGTGCGGTTAGCAATATCTTCACGTCCTTTACGAGCGGCGTGTATGTTGTTTCTCTACTGATTGTTTTCCTTATGGTTGCTGGCCCATTTGCACCAACTGAGAAGCTTGAAGCAGGGCCCTATCTTGCATTTATCGCAGCGCTGGGTACTTTCACCTACGCTATGATTGCCCTCGCTCATATGGGAGCGCGTATAGCACCGCTTATTGGTCAGAAGAAACGCATCAAAGAGCTTTTGGATACTGTTCCACAATCGGAAAAAGGAAAAGTGTCACCCGGCAAACTAAAAGGATTTGTCAGTGTGGACGGCGCTTCTTTCAGATATGATTCTAATGGTCCTTTGACGCTCGATAATGTTTCGCTGCAGGCGCAACCCGGTGAATTTATCGCTATTGTTGGCAGTTCGGGTAGCGGTAAATCTACTTTGCTGAAGCTTATTCTCGGTGCACTTGAGCCCGAGCTTGGCAGCATTCACTTCGACGGTAAAGATCGCCGTACATTATTGACGAGCGCTTTACGCCGACAAATTGCAGCGGTAACCCAGTTTGGCCAAATCATGCCCGGCAGCATTTTTGACAATATTCGCGGTGCATCCGAGTGCTCGCTGGACGAGGTGTGGGCCGCCGCCGAAGCTTCGTGTATTGCAGGTGATATCCGCGCAATGCCCATGGGAATGCAAACTCAGGTAACGCAGGGTGCATCCAGTTTCTCAGGCGGGCAGGTGCAACGGCTAATGGTTGCGCGCGCAATTGCCGCTAAACCCAAAATTCTTATTCTTGACGAAGCCACAAGCGCGCTGGATGAACCCACCCAGGCAAGCGTGATGAAGGCTCTTGAGGCCATGAATGTAACCCGAATTATGGTTGCCCACCGTCTATCGACAATTAGAGACGCAGACCGGATTTATGTCCTGCAAGGTGGTGAGATAGTCGAAACCGGTACTTTCGATGCGCTTGTACAGGCGGGTGCTGCGTTTGCAAAACTGACAACAAACTCCAAATAGCAAACCTTGTTCAGAGTATTTGAAACAATAGTAAAGCGACGAGGCTATGCACATGATTGGAAATTACTGCCCTAAGTTACGATGGCAATTTAGTTGACCTAGGAGAGCCAAATTCAGCCTATTTGGCCCTGAACGGCCTTAAAATGAGTTTTTTAGCGTCGTGAAACTCACACAAATTTGGCACACCAAAATTTACACGATTCAATTATAACAATTATATTATATAGTTATGCATGCACACATCAGGCTCATAACCTGAAGGTCGTAGATTCAAATCCTACTCCCGCAACCAAAATGTCAGAATCCCGCTCCCGTGGCGGGGGTCTTGTCATATGGACTCACGGGTTTGATACGAACCGGATAAAAAACAAAAATTTTAAAGTACACCTTTAACCGGATTGGAGGTTTTTTCGCACATCATGTTTGCTTCATCAATGCTCACTCATTTCAACAACTGATAGTCTTTCAGGAGGAACCACTTCCGGGAAAATATAAACTGGACCAAGGATTCTGGTGATAGGCCCGCAACTTCACCGGTCATGTTTTTCCGGTAAAAGGACTTGCTGCCGCCAGTTTGCCAGACGGTGGATTCCAGAGCCTTTTTCATCCTCGCGACATAGGCGCCTTGTACATCAGCCCTGACATCAATGGCTTTTATGGATTCATGGTGCCAAATGAAAAAACAACCCGCACGCCTGCTGGCGAAGCTATGACAAAATTGATGTTGGACCTTTTCCGGGTTAACAGTCTGATCCTGACCGATGGTGATCGTCTTGTGGCTCCGCTGGGGCTAACCAGTGCGCGGTGGCAGATACTTGGTGCTATCCACGCCGCGGAATACCCGCAGCCTGTAGCTTGGCTTGCGCGCAACCTTGGTGCAGACCGACAAAATGTACAGCGTATTGTCAGTGATCTGGAAAAAGAAGGGTTGGTCCGTTTCGAGCCTAACCCCCATCATCGCAGAGCACAACTTGTCGTTCCTACAAAGAAGGGCACCAAAACTTACACCAGCGCCATGGCATTGCAGGCTCCCTGGGTTAACAATCTCTCAAAAGGGCTGTCTGCTACAGACATAGAAACGATGCACAAAGTGATCATTGCGTTGCGGGAAAAACTGGAAGACGACGAAACAAGTGACTGAGCTTGAAATCGCGAGGCAGACTAGCGTTTAACGACTGCTGTATCGGTCAGGAGGCAAGCGTTGTGGGTTACTGCAGCAATTCCAATCTCAAAATGATTCTGATGTCCGCTTGGGGACGATAGCGGCAACTGTTGGTACCACTGGCAGTTCCTTTCCTGAGGGACACATACATATGGCTGCGCTTCACGTTGTTGGAGGTATAACAGTAAGGCTTTTTCACGTGCGGCTCTCTACGACCAGTATTTTTCAGACTTAGGTAGCTTATGTTGAAGGTGTGCCAGTGGACAGACGTTCTATAAGTTCGGGAACAAACTCCGCGCACAAAAGTGTGTCTTCCTCTTTTGCTGCTTGAGGGCGCATCTCGGCGACAAGCAGCATCATGGCCTGACGCGCGATTTCATCAATGGATTGTCCGGCAGTAGTTAGTGGAGGTTGCGCCTGTTTTGAAAAAGGGCTGTTTTCGAACCCCGCGATTGCAACATCGTTCGGCACTGACAATCCCTGGGATTTTGCCGCGGCCAGCGCCCCTGCCGCAATTTCGTCATTACAGCCGAAAATAGCTGTGGGCGGATGAGAGTTTTTTAGTAAGTTCGTGGCTCGCTGGAAGCCAGAATCAAACGAATAGGCGCCGTCAAGTACGCGGCTCTTTTTGACGGCGATACCGTGTTCCTCCAAAGCATTGCGATACCCTGCGAACCGCTCATAACTTGAGTGGTGCTCTTCTTCACCGGACAAAAAGGCAATGTCCTTGTGTCCGCGTGCAATTAAATGTTCAGTGACGGCATGGGCTGCGGCCCGGTCATTTACCCATACACATGGCAACGGCCCGGTTGGAGGAGACGGTGCAAAAACAATGCGCACAAAATGAATATCACGCTCAGCGAGGGCGGCGGTAACAGTTTCATCTTCCGAAATTGGTGGTGCTATTACAAGCCCAGTCAGTCGTGATTGCCGGACGAGCTCACAAAGTTCGTCCACTATATTTTCTGCACTTGCATCGCAGGGGTGAATTTGCAGGCTGTAGCCTAAATCACGGCATGCAGTCAGCACCCCTTTCTGGACATCAACTACATAGTATGGGTTTGGGTTATCATAGACGAGGCCAACAACGTAAGATTTGTTGCTTCGAAGATTCCTTGCAGACATATCAGGTTGATATTTGAGGTCTTCGATTGTGCTACGCACCTTATTGAGGGTGCTTTCTTTCACCGTGGGTTCATTGTTGATCACACGTGATACGGTTTTTAGCGATACGCCCGCTACCCGCGCAACATCTTTAATTGTGGCTTTAGACAAGATTTACTCTCTCAACTGCGGGGCGTATTAACATTTCATATAGCTCATTTGGCACTTTATGCAGGTTTTCAAACCGAGTCTTTTCATAAAAGGGCTCGATTTGCCCACATATCTTTATGGCGTCTGTAGTTTCTACAGTCAACGTTGTCATTTCATTCTTATGAATAGATAACACGCTACCATCAAAGTGGAGAATCTGAGTTTTAGTTTTGACCAAGTTTCCTTCCCTGAATGGGAGGTGCATTAGCGACGGCATAAACTGAAACAGGGTTCGTTAAGCTCATATAGTCTGGGGAGGATGTGTGATTGAGTATTTGTTTAAATATATCCGAAGTGCAAAACAAGAAGTCGAATATGACTGAGGCTTCTCTTGTCCTTGCTGCGGATATTGGTGGTACTCACTCCAGAGTCAGTCTTATAGCGAGAGCTGACCGGACGTTTAAACCTCTGTCCGTACATCATTACCGAAAATACCGTAACGCAGATTTTTCAGGTCTTGTCGAGATACTTGATGATTTCTTGAGCGATGCTGATTCACAGGAAATTGGCGGCGCTTCAATTGCCGCCGCAGGTTATTTTATCGGTGATGATCTTGTTGCGGCAAACATACCATGGCCCGTGTCTCTTGCAGACGTCCGTACTAAACTGGAGCTCGACAACGTATGTGCAATAAATGATTTTGTAGCAGTTGCATACGGCACCCAATACCTAAATCCTGCAGAAGTGCTGGTAATGAACCGACAGGCCGCTCGACCCGAACATGGTCCCGTTGCTGTGGTTGGTCCGGGCACCGGCCTAGGAGCTTCTGTATTGATTCAAGGGCCCAATGGCCCCGCCGCACTTAATACAGAAGCAGGACAGACTGCGTTCGCACCCGAAACAGACCTTGAGATTGAAATTTACAAGGTACTGCGTGCCCGGTTTGGTTTTGTCTCGGTCGAAAGGCTATTGTCTGGCCCCGGATTGCTGAATCTATACAGAGCTTTGGCCGAGGTATCTGGACGAAGTGCTCCACTTGATACGCCTGAGGCGATTTCACTCGCTGCCGTCAATGACGCCGATGGTGAAGCGAAGGAAACGCTTGCGCTATTTTGTGAGCTTCTGGGCAGTGCATCGGGAAATTTTGCACTCAGTTACGGCGCTCGTGGCGGTTTATATCTTGCCGGCGGTATTCTGCCTAAAATCAGAGAATTTCTTCTTGAAAGCAGATTTATGGATTGTTTCACGGATAAGGGCGAAATGCGCCCGTTCCTGGAAGCCATCCCGGTCAACTTGATTGACCATGGCCAGTTGGGCGTTATTGGCGCAGCTGGTTGGTACTTGGATTCGCTTAGCTACTCATAAGCCATAAAAAACAATATGGGAGCGAAAGCGGAGGGAGACAAAAGACGACATGAAGCATTGGCGCACTCAGATTTTGGGCCCATGCAGCTGTCATCACGGTGGAAAATGAGGAGGAAAAAATGAGTTTTATTAAACGGGCACTCTATTGCTCGGTAAGCGCGATTACGCTAGTCGGCATTGCCGCGACCGCACAAGCTCAGGGGGGTGCCGATGCAGAAGAAGATATAGAAGAAATTGTCATTACGGGCATCAAAGGCAGTCTGCGTCAGGCTATCCAGACGAAGCGAAACTCTGATGCGTTTATCGAAGCGATAAATGCAGAAGATATCGGCAAGTTTCCCGATAAAAACGTGGCAGAAGCCCTTCAGCGTGTTCCCGGCATTGTGATTAACCGCGAATTCGGCGAAGGCGAACGAGTCGCGCTGCGAGGTACTGCGCCTAGTCTAACGCGCACCTTGTTTAACGGTGCATCTGTTGCAACGGCGGATTGGTTTGTGTTGGAACAGTTGAGTGCAACGCGCGCTTTTAACTATCTAACTTTGCCATCAGAAATTGTCGGACAGTTGCAGGTTTATAAAAGCCCGACTGCCGATTTAGACGAAGGCGGCCTCGGCGGTTCCATCGATGTCATTACACGCAAGCCGCTCGATCAGGCCGACACTCTTAGCATTTCTGCGTCGGTACAGGGGGCCTATTCTGAGTTGAGAGAGTCTCTTGACCCGCAGGCCTCTGGGTTTATTAGCTGGAAAAATGACGCTGACACCTTTGGAATTATGGTCGGCGGTGTTTATCAGGAACGTGATATACGCCGCGACGGTATTGAGGTTTTGGGATACTTCGAGACCGATAAGGCGCCGGGGCTTGAGGTTCCGTCGTTAATCGGTTCAGCCCTGTTCCTGCAAGAGCGCAAACGAGAAGGCGGGAACATTGCGATCCAATATCGACCCGATGACAGCCTGGAAATTAATCTCACTGGGTTATATAGCCGCTTTGATGCTGACAATTATAACCAGAACTATTTGGCCTGGTTTACTAACGCGCTTGGTGGAGACAGCGAACTGATTGATACAACGGTTCAGGGGAACACAGTTGTTGCAGGGACTGTTACAAGACCTACAGCCGGTTTTGGCGCAGTTTTTGACGCGATTGACAGGGATGCGGTGTCGGAAACTTATGTCGCTGATTTCGACGCGGTTTACCGCCCCAACGACGACTGGGAATTGCATTTTAAAGTCGGATATACTGCAGCACAGGGCGACACCACTAACCAGCCGTTCTTTGAAGCACAAACACAGACAGGCTTTACCTTTGATTTAAGGGGCGATGCGCCAGCGGTTAATTTCCTTGATATTGACCCTACTGACCCGGCTGCATTGGATGTCTTTGGGTTTGCTTCACTGCATGAAATTACCAACGTCGATGATGAGTTCTATATATTCGCTGACGCGGAACGTTTTCTCGACATGGGTGTTTTGAAATCCGTCAAGTTTGGTGGCAAATTTTCAGAGCACAATCGTGAAACCAGGTTCAACATCTCCTTGTTTGGCAATTTCTTCCTGAACTTGCTGAACACTGGTTGTAATGGTGGTCCATGTTCGACGCCATTCTTTGCAGGTGAACAGTTGCCGTCTAACTTTGCGGAGAACATTGCTGCACCCGGTTCATTAACCAATTATGTGCAAATTGATCGCCAAGTTCTTCGCGATACATTCTTTGCCCAACCCGCAGCTAACAGGGAGCGCATTCCCTTTATCGGTAATAACTTTGATGTAACGGAGCGGGTATATGCCGGTTATGTTAAAGGCGACCTTGAAGGTGATAACTGGCGCGGTAATATTGGTGTGCGTGTGGTGCATACTGAGCAGTCTTCCACGGGTGAGTTAACCGGCGTTGGCGGTTCGCAGACAAGTCTGCTTGGTAACTTCGACTTTGTAACAGTTGATCGAACCTATACGGATGTGCTGCCAAGTATCAATTTGGCCTATGACCTTAGAGATGATTTGGTGTTGCGGGTTGCTGCAGCGCGAACAATAGCTAGGGCTGATTATACACAAATAGCACCACAGACGGCTCTTAATCCAGGGGCGCTATCTGGTACGGGCGGTAATCCTGATATCGATCCATTCCGAGCTGACCAATATGATATTTCGATCGAATGGTATCCAAACCCGGATGAATATCTGGCTGTTGCTTTCTATTACAAAGATATCCAGTCGTTTATCATCAACCAGACGCTTCAGGAGATACAACAGGTTGAAACGTCTTCGCCGAGTCTGGAACGCTGCACCAGTGCAGGTAATCCAAACAACCCGGCGCTTTTCAATTGCCTTTTTGACGTGACCCGACCTGTTAACGGTGCTGGTGGTAGAAATCAGGGAATTGAGATTAGTGGTCTCAAGCAACTTGGGTATGGTTTCGGCCTGCAGGCAAACTATACCTACACCGATTCAAATATCCCAGGTAGCTCAGATCATGTTGCGAACGCTTCTCTCTTTTATGAAGATGATCGTTTCAGTGCCCGGGCCGCTTATAATTACCGGTCTGACTTCTTTATCAATATTGATAGAGGGTCCGAGCTGAACCAAAAAGCATTCGGTTCACTTGACGCATCCATTAGCTACAATCTCACCAACGGTGTTTCATTGACCATTGATGCTATCAATCTGACCAATGAAAAGATTGAACAGTTTGCTGGGGATGAGTTCAGGCCGCGCGCGATATTTGATAACGGGCGCACGTTCTTCTTTGGTGCACGCTTCAAGTATTGAGCGGGCAATATATCAGGGCTCTGCATGTTGCGGAGTCCTGAAAATTATACCATGGGGGCCGTATTTGAAGATGCGTCCCTTTATGGCATTTTCGAGCGTTATCTAGCGAAATACTGCGGTCGCTAGAATGGCTTTTCGAATGGCAGCGGATCCGGGCTTTTCACTCCCGTCTGGATCCACTTTCCAACTCAGCCCCTCGGGGCTGAATATGGGCGACTGGGGCGGCGCGGTATTTTGCACCGCCCCTTTTTTGCTGAAGGAAAAACAGAACTTGAGCCGGCCTCGCAGCCGACAGGAAGAGGATAAATAAAGTGAGCGGAAGACTGATACTTCTTTATGTCGCGGTTGCAGCGCTTGTTGCTGTTGTGTGGTTTGGGTCAAAGGCCCCCGATGTGCGACCTGAAGGTGTGCTGAGGGAAGTAGTGGAAGATGCAGATGGGAAAATTAACGTTATTCCTATCCCAATATCGGTCAATCTGACAAAGAGCGTTCTGGATATAGGCAAGGATGCAACGGTTGGGGTTGGCCGCAGAGACAGCGAACTGGGGCAGGTAATCGACTTGTTTCAAGAAACAGTGTTTGCTTACACTGGCGTACAAATAGAAGAATCTGGTGCAACCGCTGCACTTGTATTTGAACATGATGCCAACGTTGAAGGTGATGAAGCTTATATCATCGAAATAACCAGCGCTGGCGCTGTGGTGCGGGCGTCGGCTCCGGCAGGGCATTTTTATGGTGCCATGACTCTTGCCCAGATGCTCGATAGCGGTGAACGCGGCGGGCTTGCCGCTTTGCCCCTCGGTATTATTGAAGACGCGCCGCGACTGAAGTGGCGCGGAGCGATGCTGGATGTGGCACGTCATTTCCGCACTAAGGAGTTTGTCTTTAAATTCCTCGACTGGATGGCGGTTCACAAGCTGAATGTTTTTCATTGGCATCTAACCGACGATCAGGCCTGGAGGCTCGAGATCAAGAAATATCCGAAGCTGACCGACGTGGGCGCGTGGCGTGTACCCGCAGGTGACGCTTCCGATACTGACATTGATCCAGAAACTGGTCAGCCGCGCCTCTATGGTGGGTATTATACGCAGGAATACGTACGCGAAATTGTAGCCTACGCCGAGGCGCGTTTCATTACGGTTTTGCCGGAAATTGGCCTGCCGGGTCACGCAACGGCAGCAGTGGCCGCCTATCCGGAATTTGGCACTACGAATCCGTTTGCAGGAGACCTTTCGGATTGGGGTATTTTTGAAAACACCTACAATTTGCAGCCGGAAACTCTGAAGTTTCTGGAAGATGTAATGGAAGAAGTGCTTGTTCTTTTCCCGGGTGACTTTGTCCATATTGGCGGCGATGAAGTTGCTACAAATCAGTGGGCGACCTCAAGTCGCACTAAATCGCGCATGATTGAGTTAGGCCTCACGGATGTGCATGATATTCAGCCCTACTTTACCAAACATTTTGCCACCTTCTTATCAGAGCGAGACAGGCGCCTCATCGGCTGGGATGAAATTCTGGAAGGAGGCTCGATTGAGAATTCTGCGATTATGTCATGGCGCGGCACTAAAGGCGGCGTAGCAGCAGCCAAATTGGGCCGCCAAGTCGTTATGGCCCCTAGCTCCATCTATTACACCGACTATCGTCAGAGCAATAGCCGCCATGAGCCGACAGGCCGGGAGCATATCCAGACACTCAAGAATGTTTATGAGTTTGAACCCGTCAGCAATGAGTTGACTGCTGAAGAAAAATTGGCTGTTCTCGGCGCTGAGATGACTATTTTCTCAGAACATATGCGCACGGAAGAACGTGTTGAGCATATGGCCTTTCCGCGGCTATTGGCGATGGCAGAAACCGTCTGGTCACGTCCCGCAGCAAAGAATTTTGACGATTTTGTAAAACGCTTGATGCCGCATATGGAGCGACTGAAATCTTTGGGGATGCGGCCTGCGAACAGTGCCTTTGAAGTGCGTTTCAGCGTGGCGATTGGCCCGGACGATGGCCGTGCTGTATCGCTTAAGAATCAGGTGGGTCAAGGTGATATTCGCTACACCTTGGATGGAAGCATTCCAATCGCTTCATCGACCCTGTATCAAGCGCCATTTGAAGCGCATGCTGGTCAGACAGTAAGGGCTACCACCTTTCATGGTAAGAAGGCCCTATCCACAGTGCGTAGTCAACCGCTCGACCAACGAACGCTTTCCGAGCGTACGAGTGATGAGCTGGCGCTATGCTCAAATCAATTGGCGATCAAGCTTGATGACGATGCACCAAGAGAGGGTCCGCGGGCAGGACTGATGGTCGATATCATGAAACCCTGTTGGGTCTACCAAAACCCGTACATGGAAGGCGTCTCTGCTGTTGAAGTGGAGGTCGGCAATTTGCCGTACAATTTTCAGATTGGTGATTTGATCGAACAAGTGGTGCTTTTGAAGCCGAGAACCGAGGACGGCGAACTAGTGGTGTTTGAAAATAGCTGCGAAACAGGCGAAGAGCTTACACGCCTGCCGTTGCAGCCTGCGACCAAAAGCTTTGCTACTACCATGCTAAAGGCAGAACTTCCGCCGATGACAAGTGCGACCGCTCTTTGTTTTCAGGTGGCAGCTCATCATTATGATCCTCTTTGGGCCATAGACCGGGTGCGCCTAATCAGCAAATAAACCCATTCGCTGGATAGGCTGAAGAGGCATTTTTCATCAGGTTCTATATATGAGTAAAGGCCGCAGGCAGGGCCCACGGCCTTTATAGTGAAATGACGAACGGATATGTATCCTCCGATGGTTTCCCTCTACCAGCTTCGCATTTTATGGCCTTTGAGGGCATAAAAGAAAATGAACATATAGCAAGGCAACCCAATCCAGTAAGCGGCCTGCATATCACCCATGCTCTGGGAAAGTTTACCGAATATCAGAGGAAGAATTGCACCACCGGATATACCCATAATCAACAGCGCTGAGCCCTGGGCGGTGAATTTGCCGAGGCCGTCTAATGCCAGAGGCCACAACGAAGGCCACACCAGCGCATGTGCAAGACCCATAAGAGCTACGAACATTACCGGGTTAGGCACGGTGGGAATCTCGGACCAGCCGATGAGCGCCTCCGATATACCGTTTGCTTCTGTCGAACTGAAAACGATCCCGAGGACACAGAGTGACCCTGCGATGGCCGAGCCCAATAACGCCTGCTGCTGACTGATATAGCGCGGGATGCATGTGACACCTATCAGATAGCCGATTACCATGCAGACCATTGTATAGCTTGTCAGGCTTGCAAAATTGGCAACACCTAGATTGGCACCGAACAGGCCTATGGTATCGCCTGCAATCACTTCCACACCCACATAGGCAAACAGGCCAATAGCACCCAGGATGATTTGAGGAAACTGCAGAATACTGGACCTTCCGTCTGCCCCTTCCTGCACGTCGTTATCAGGCTCAATATGTGGCAATTTGGAAAATTTCACCAAGCCAATCAGAAGCGTAAGACCAACAGCCATATATAGGTAAGGACCAATGAGTTTTTCTGATAGTTCCTGTTTTTGAGCGTCGGTTGCAATTTCAGTGGTGTCACCAAAGCCTGACAGTACAAGCGCCGTAAAAACGATTGGGGCAATTACGCCTGCACCCTTGTTGATCAGCCCCATGATGCTGATACGCATGGCCGCGCTTTCCTTGGGGCCAAGCATCACAACATAGGGATTTGACGCCGTTTGCAGGATTGTCAGGCCAGTACCAAGGACAAAAAGACCGATCAGGAAAAAGAGATAATTTGCAGTCATTGCCGCAGGAATGAACAGGAGAACACCGACAACCATGATAGCAAGGCCCAGCGCCATTCCGTTTCGATAGCCAGTTTTATCCAGAACTTTCGCCATCGGCAGCGCCATGACCGTATAGGCAATGTAAAAAGCGAAAGTCACGAACAGGGCCTGGAATTCATTCAGGTCGCAGATGATTTTCAAAAACGGTATCAGGGACCCGTTTAACCAGGTCACAAATCCGAATATGAAAAACAACAGGCCGATGATTGCCATCGGCAATAGCGTGCTACCGCTACTCTCCTTTTTATCCAAAATAGCGTCCATCATTTCCCACTTTATTGTGTGAGTGTGGAATTGCCACTGATCCAGACTTGCTGAACCTTTTGATTGCTGTCTAAAAGCACAAGGTCTGCCCTCATGCCTGCTTTAATATCGCCCTGTGTGCCCTCAAGGCCCAGGAAACGAGCGGGATTTGCGCTCGCCATTTGCACAGCCACTGCAAGTGGTACCTCAAGCATTGCTGCCGCGTTTCGAACAGCGCTTGCCATATCTAGGTCCGAGCCCGCCAGCGTACCATCAACTGTGGTGCAACGGCCCCCTTCAACTGTTATTTCGTGGCCCTGTAGAATAAAGTTTTTGTCTGCTGCGCCCACGCTGGGCATCGCATCTGTCACGAGCATGATTTTCTCCGTGCCCTTGGCATACATTGCTATACGCAAGCTTGCGGCATGGACATGGTGCCCGTCGACGATAACTCCTGCGTAAGTTGAACGGTTATCAAGCGCCGCGCCCACCACGCCTGGCTCCCTGCTATTCAAGCCCGCCATAGCGTTGTAAAGATGGGTGAACCCGGTAAGTCCGGCGTCAACTGCCTCGATGGTTTCGCCGTAAGTAGCATTGGTGTGGCCCGCAGAGACGATCACACCTGCTTCGACTAGCCGCGCAATCATGTCCGGTGTTGTTTCTTCCGGTGCCAGCGTCACAAGAGTGACGCCGTTCTTCAAACTGGTCAGTAGCGCGACAGCAGCTTCGTCGATACGGCGAAATTTATTTGGATTGTGAACGCCCTTTTTAGCTGAACTGAGAAACGGTCCTTCGATGTGAATGCCGACCACGCCGGGCACCCCAAGTTGAATTGCGCTGTCCACCGCGGCGATAGCTTCTGCAACAATATCTAAATCGTCGCTTATCAGTGTCGGCAGCAATGCAGTTGTGCCAAAGGTCTGGTGTGCGCTTGCGATGGTGCGGAGAGTGTCAACCGTCGGGGCGTCGTTAAAAAACGCACCTCCGCCGCCATTAACCTGAGTATCGATAAACCCCGGAACCAGAAAATGATCGCTGATGTCGATGTATTTTTCTGAGTTCATGTTTGTGCCTGCGGGTCGGATTTCAGCAATTAGGTCGCCCTCGATAACCAGATCGGCATTGTGCTGCCACTCGCCTGCAACCAGTATTGAACCACCTGTTAATGCAGTTCGCATCAAACGGTCTCCGTTACTTTATTGAGATGCGGTGGCCTGTCAGGGTGATATCCGCGGGCAATCGATAGCTGGTTCGCCATTCGATAGAAACTTTGGATAAACAGAATTGGTTCGATCAAAGGGTGTGCATCGGCGACAGCTGGTAGCTCAATACCGCCGCACAACCCCTGGCCGGACGTCAACACACAAGCACCGCGTGCAGTAAAGTCGTGGACAAGGTCTTGAATGCCTGCGCGGGTTTCATCGCGCTGACTCATTACCAGCACTGGAAAATTTTCATCAACAATCGCCATCGGCCCGTGTTTGACTTCAGCAGCACTGTAGGCTTCGGCGTGTAGGCCGCAGGTTTCCTTGAATTTGAGCGCTGCTTCTTGTGCGATGCCGTAACCAACTCCCCGACCAACCACGAAGAAATTCCGCACCTGCAAAAGCGCCTGCGTCGCTGCCCTCCAATCAAGGGCCCATGCAGCGTGTAGATTAGAAGGTAGCTTCTCCACTGACGCCAATAGTTCGGCGTCCTCGGTCCAATAGGCGACAAGCTGTAATATTGCCGCCAGAGTGGCGATATAAGTTTTTGTGGCTGCGACGCTTGTTTCTGGTCCCGCATGCAGCGGTACAACGACATCTGCTATTTTCGCGAGGGGTGAGTTGGTCACATTAACCAAAGCAATCACATAAGCGCCAGAATTCCGGGCTGCGGCGGCGGTGCGCACCAGATCCGGGCTAGCACCCGATTGGGAAAGGGCAATGAAAACTGTTCCCTCAAGCATCTGCCGTGCAGCATATACAGAGCTGACCGAGGGTGCGGCCGAAGAGACCAGAAGCCCGACTTTTGTCTCGATCACATATTTGGCGAAGGTGGCTGCGTGATCGGAGCTGCCCCGCGCGCATGTGACAACCGCTGTTGGTTTTAGGTGTCTAAGTTTCTCGCTCACCTCCTGAAGCAGCGACGCATTTGCTGCAAGCTGCTGTGCGACAATTTCGCTGGCTTCACCGGCTTCCTTGAACATTAAGGTTTTTTCTGGCGTTAAACTGACATGGGCTGTCATGGTCTCTAATCCTATATTTCTGTTGTTGTTCGCGGGGCTTACCCTTGCAGTTCGGCGACAAAATCGTAGGCGTCACCCCTATAGTAGGAATGGGTTAATTCCACCGTTGTGCCGTTAGCGAGAAAACCGCGCCGTTCGATGAGCAGCCCAGCGTCCCCTGTGCTGACGTTGAGTTTGGCCGCCTGTTCCGCATCGAAGTTTATCGCCCGTAACCGCTGAAGCGCTCGCTCAGGTCGGTGACCGGTTGCCTCCATGGCGGCGTAAAGCGAACCTTCGACAGGTCTCGACCTCATCAAGGCGAAAGCCGGAACGATCGCCGTTTCCAGTGCCATTGGTACGTCATTGGCGTAGCGGATGCGGGTGAAACGGTGAACTTCAGTACCAGGGCCTAGCCCCAACCCAAGGCTTTCTTCCGGTGAAACAATACCTATGGAACGGTCAATCCATTCGCTGCGCACTTGCCAGCCGCGACCAGCCATGTCTTCGGAAAAGGAGGACAGGCGAGAAACGGTTTTTCAACACGCTCGGTGATGAAAGTTCCTGCGCCCTGCCTGCGCGCTAGCAATCCATTTTCTACCAGACCGTCAATAGCTTTTCGGACGGTGATGCGAGACACGGCCATGTCTTCAGCGATGCTTCGCTCGGGCGGCAAGGCATCGCCTTTTGGCAAAGCGCCTTGGTCAATCGCGTGCTCAATTGCGCGCGACAACTGCTGATATTTTGGTAGCGTGCTGGCGCGGTCAAGTGGCCCAATTACATTTGAAAGCTGCATCGACTCGTCTCTATCGTTTTGTGTGGTAATATTGGTATCATAAATATAATACCAATTAAATACCAAAATATGATGAATTACCGAAATATTCGAAGAAAACGGCGAACAGTAAAATACACCACGCACTAGCTTCAAAAATGTTTGACGCAAAAAGGTGATTGATGAGTGCCGGTAGAGGCAAATTTGAAATGTCTATGGATGCTGCTATGGGTTAGCAGCAGGCCGATGTTTTTTTATCGCTTTTTCTGAGTAACTTTCGACCAGAAGGAGACGCCGCTTTGGTTCATAATCTAGGTTCGGACCAAGGACGTCAGCCCGCGGGTCAACAAACGATTTCGGCCCTGCGGACGGGGCTTGCGATCCAACTAGGGCCATAAGCCTGTTGAAACTTATCTTTTTGAAGTAAATTATATTTTTCTTGACCCTGTAGCGGGGTCCAGGGTTACAATTAGGTGTATGAAACTTCTGACAAAAAAAACGTTTCTGGTTCTGATGCTATTGGGATTTGTTTGCCAAGGCCTTTGGGCTGCGCAGTCGCAAGCAGCGACGGCGGCTTGCTGCGATCCGTCTATGAAAGCTGCAATGCAGATGTCTCATGACGGTATTGGTAGTACTGATTCCATGACCGATATGCCGTGTCATGATCAAGAACAATCATGCGAGGGCTGCTGTCAAAATGTTCTTCCGCAATCCTCTGCGTTAACGCCGGCTGGGTCAACACTTGCACCAGTCAATATTGCCTCAAGAAAACCTGTCAGTCCAAACCAAGTGCTCGCGGGCATTTCGTTAAATTCCATTCCTCATCCTCCCAACGCCTGATTAGACGTTTGTTGCTGCGCTCTGCGCGGTTTTCATTAATCTAACCAGGTAAATATTATGTATTTCAAAATTGCCCTATTTGTGGGCCTTTTGCTGGCGACCATGTATGCGGGGCCGGTATTGGCCGACAGTCCGTTAAGTTTAAAGGAAGCGATAAACCTCGCCCAAGGCGCTGCTGACCCTTCTGTGGAAGCTTTTCGCCGCCGCGCTGAGAGCGAGGACGAAGACGCTGTAGCAGCGCGTGCATTGGCTGATCCGCGCGTGACTATCGGCGCAGCCAATATACCGCTTGATGATTTTAGTTTTACGCGTGAACAAATGACACAGTTGCAACTTTCCGCGCGGCAGTCTTTTCCGCGCGGTAACACCCGTGCATTAAGTTCGAAAAGCCGTTCTATTCGTTCAGCGGAATATACCGCAAGGGCGCAAGCACAAATCGACACTCTTGTCCGCGACGTATCCATCGCATGGTTTAATGTACGTTTTTCATATGTGGCGGAAGAGGAGCTTCGTACTCTCTATGAACTGCTTCAGGAGCTGAACGCGCAGCAAGAAAGTGATTTTGCTTCAAGTGGTTCAGCGGCCCTCCAACGTATTTACCGCACTGAACTCGAGCAAGCGTTGATTGAGGATCGACTAGATGCGGTTGTCCAAGACCGTGAACAGGCAATTGAGGAGCTAGCGCGTTATATCGGTCGGGGTTCAGCCATTCGTGTTCCTGCGGTCTATACAAACCATGATTTGATGATCTTATCTGAGCTGCAAATTCAGGATGCGCTGGAGGAAAATCCTGTTCTCGTCAGTATCGAAAAACAGGTCCAATTTGCAAATAACGGTGTGGCCCTTGCCAAAGAAGCCTTCAAGCCGGAATTTGGTGTTGAAGGTCGTTTCGGACGACGCGGCAGTGATCGCTCTGACTTCGGATCAGTCATGCTATCGTTTGATTTGCCAATTTTTACCTCAAAGAAACAGGCGCCGGCTTTGCGCGCTGCCAAACGGCGCGAGCAAGCAGCAAGGCTGGACCGTGACGCTCTCTTCCGCGATTTAACTCGGCAAGCCCTCACGCATGTTTCCGACATCACAAAACTTCACCAGCGGGTGAAACGTTTTGAAGGCACGACACTGGAACGTGCCAATGATGCCGTCGTTGCCAGTCGTAATGCATACGGTGCCGGTAACATTGATTTTGCGGAGTTGGTCAGAGCAGAAATCACGCTGCGCGACCTGCGCTTAAGACGAGCGGCTCTGTACCGCGATCTGAATATCGCAAAAGCACAACTAAAATTCATATTAGGAGAAGTCGGATGAGTAAAAAGACATACATATTCGGCGGGCTGCTGCTGATCATGGGCGTGGTTGTCGGCGCGCTGGTGGGCAGACAATTTGGTGAGTGGAGGCCAAGTGACGACGGTTTGTCGTCTGAAAGGGAAATTGCATACTGGGTGGCCCCGATGGACCCGGAATTTCGCCGCGATGGGCCGGGTGTTTCGCCGATGGGCATGTCGTTAGTACCGGTTTATGCGGATGAAACTGGCGGTGGAAACACTTACGAAGGTGTTAAGATTGATCCGCGTGTCGTGGCCAATATCGGTGTTAAAACCGCGCCGGTTATTCGGGCTACAAAATCATCTGTTATTCGAACCGTGGCATCCGTCGCCTTCAACGAAAAAGATACCGTACACGTCCACGTGCGGGCGAGTGGCTGGATTGAAAAGCTGCACGTTCGCGCAAGGGGTGAAGCTGTCAGCGCTGGTGATCCTCTATTTGATGTTTACTCGCCTGAATTGAACACAGCGCAGGCTGAGTATCTTCAAGCCGTGTCGTCCGACAGAAAAGGTCTGGTGCGTTCAGCCCGAGAAAGATTAATAGGGCTTGGGTTGTCACAGTCAGATATTGAACAATTGGAAAAGTCCAATATTGCGCTGTCAACAATGACTGTGCGCGCACCGATTAAGGGTGTTGTCACAGTCCTCAATGTATCAGAACAGGCCCGCATTACAGCGGACAAGCCCGCGCTTACGCTTGTTGACCTGGATACTGTGTGGTTGATCGCCGACGTATTTGAATTGGATATACCGTATGTTACGCGCGGAGCGTTGGTTAAAATATATGATGTAAATACGAACGCGCAGGTTGCAGTTTCGACCGTTGATTACTCATACCCCGATCTGAATATGCAGACCCATACTAATCCTGTGCGGGTTGTCTTAGATAACACGGGTGATCTGTTCCGCCCGGGCCAGTTTTTTAAGGTCGATATTGAACGTGCCCCGATTGAGAACGCACTTTTTGTACCTTCCAGCGCCATCATTCGTTTGGGGGACGGCAACCGCGTTATCCTGGCAGAAGGCAATGGTCGGTTCCGGCCTGCGGCTGTGATCATCAGTGAAACTGTCGGCGAATTCACCCAAATTACGGGCGGCTTAACAGAAGGCGAAACGGTTGTAGTGGGCGGTCAGTTTTTGATCGATTCAGAAAGCAGTTTTCAAGGAGCTTCTGTCCGCCTCATAGCAGCAGAGGCCGCGCCAGTAACAAAAATGCCGGAAATGGGAAGCAACCAATGATCCCATCTCTTATCAAATGGTCGATTGATAACCGCTTTCTCGTCATCATATTTACAGCACTGTTGCTGGGTGCAGGAATATATGCGGTTAAGGAAACGCCCCTTGATGCGATACCTGACCTGTCTGACGTTCAGGTAATTGTTCGCACCAGTTATGCAGGGCAGGCCCCGCAAGTTGTCGAGGATCAGGTGACGTATCCTCTGACAACAGCGCTGATGTCTGTTCCCAAGGCGACAACGGTGCGCGGCTTGTCGTTTTTCGGAGATAGCTACGTGTATATCCTCTTCGAGGATGACACAGATCTATATTGGGGGCGCTCTCGTGTTCTTGAATACCTTAATCAAGTCAGTGACCAGTTGCCTGAAGGCGCGCGTCCTGCTCTTGGCCCGGACGCAACAGGCGTTGGTTGGATTTACCAATATGCGCTCACTGACACAAGCGGCAGGCGTAACCTCGCCGACTTGACGACCATTCAGAACTGGTTTTTGCGGTTTGAACTGCAAAGCGTTCCCGGTGTTTCGGAAGTTGCCACTGTAGGCGGGATGGTGCGCCAATATCAGGTGGTTCTCGACCCCGACAAGATGCGAATTTTCGACCTGACATTTGGGCAGGTGCGCAAGTCGATCAAAGAAGCCAGTGGTGAAGTCGGTGGTTCTGTTATTGAACTGGCTGAAGCCGAGTATTTGGTGCGCGCCAAAGGGTATATCAGCGACATAGATGACTTGAGACAGATACCGATTGGATTGCCCGAAAACGGTACGCCACTTCTGTTGAAAGACGTTGCGGATATTTCAGTTGGCCCACAGATGCGCCGTGCGGTAGGCGAGCTAAACGGCGAAGGTGAAGCCGTTGGCGGTGTGGTAATTATTCGCTCAGGTGAAAACGCGCTCAAAACCATCGCGGCAGTTAAGGAAAAACTGGAAAAAATTAAACCCGGCCTTCCCGAGGGTGTAGAGATTGTAACGACATACGACCGTTCGGGTCTGATTAATCGTGCCGTTGATAATCTAAGCGAAAAGCTAGTTGAAGAATTCATTGTTGTCGCGATCGCTTGCGTATTGTTTCTCATGCACTTCCGGTCGGCAATTGTCATTGTTTTGACACTGCCCCTAGGAATTTTGGCGGCATTCCTTGTTATGCATTTGCAAGGGATTAACGCAAACATCATGTCGCTGGGTGGTATTGCAATTGCCATTGGCGCAATGGTGGATGCTGCCATTGTGATGATTGAAACCCTGCACAGACGTTTGGAAAAAGAAGCGTTAACTGAAGAAAATCGTTGGCCCATTGTAAAAGAGGTTTGCGTCGAAGTAGGACCAGCACTTTTCTTCTCGCTTATGATCATCACCGTAAGTTTCATGCCGGTTTTTGCGCTGGAAGCGCAAGAGGGAAGGCTTTTCAAGCCACTTGCCTTTACCAAAACCTATGCAATGGCTGCAGCTGCAATACTGTCTGTCACTTTAGTGCCGGTTCTGATGGGGTATTTTATTCGCGGGCGTATGAAGCCTGAAACAGCTAATCCGTTGAACCGGGTTTTGCTTGCCAGCTACCGTATCGTCTTAAAGGGTGTGCTTGCGATGCCAAAAACCGCACTGGTATTGGCGCTGTTGGCAACTGTATCTGCCGTATATCCGATCAATCGGTTGGGCAGTGAATTTATGCCAGACCTGAACGAGGGTGACTTTCTATATATGCCGGTTGCTTTCCCTGGTGTTTCCATTGGCAAGGCGCGCGAACTGGTTCAACAAACCAATAAAATGATCATGAGCGTGCCGGAAGTAGAGAGTGTTTACGGTAAATCCGGCCGCGCTCAAACTGCAACTGACCCTGCGCCGTTGACCATGACAGAAACCAACGTCCAGTTGAAACCACGTTCTGAATGGCGGGAGGGAATGACCATTGATTCCATCCGGTCGGAGCTTGATAGAGTGGTGAACGTGCCGGGCCTCACAAATGCTTGGGTTATGCCAATCAAGGGCCGGATCGATATGCTCGCCACAGGCATACGCACGCCGATCGGTATCAAGGTCGCGGGTGCAGACTTGAAGGTCATCAATGAAATTGGCGAGACGATTGAGTTCGCTCTCAGAGACTTGCCGGGCACGGCGTCCGTTTACGCCGAGCGTGTCGTTGGTGGCCGCTATGTTGAAATGGACATTCGCCGCGCGGATGCTGCCCGCTACGGGATGTCTGTTGCTGCTATTCACGACGTTGTTCGCTCAGCAATTGGAGGCGCTGTTGTTGGTCAAAGTATTGAGGGTCTGGAGCGTTATCCAATTAACCTGAGGTTTCCGCGCGACAAGAGAGACAGCCCGGAAGACTTGGGTAACCTGCCGGTAGTCACACCATCAGGCGCTCACGTGCCGCTGAAGGCATTGGTGGACATTAAACTTGTTGACGGACCGGGCATGATCCGTAGTGAAAATGCCAGGCCCAGCGGTTGGGTGTTTGTCGATATTACAGGCATTGATGTTGGAACCTACGTTGTCAACGCTCAAGAGCGCCTCAACATAGCCTTGAAGTTGCCAGCTGGCTATACGCTTAGTTGGTCCGGGCAGTTTGAATATATCGAGCGTGCCAAAGAGCGCCTGTCGCTGATTGTGCCTGTTGCTTTGATTCTTATCGTTCTAATCCTCTATCTTGTTTTTCGCAGCATGACTGACGTGGCGATTGTTATGTTGAGCTTGCCATTGGCGCTAACCGGCAGTCTCTGGTTTCTCTATTTGCTGGATTACAATCTGTCTATTGCGGTCGCAGTAGGGATGATCGCTCTGGCTGGTGTGGCAGTTGAAACCGGTGTCGTCATGCTCGTGCTTCTTCACGCCACCTACCGCGATCATCGGGAAGATCAATCCAAACCATTTGATCTTGCAGCTGCAGTAACGGACGGTGCGCTTCTTCGATTGCGACCAATAATCATGACAGTGGTCACGGTTATAGTTGGGCTAATTCCAATTATGTATGGCACTGGCACAGGCTCGGAAGTGATGCAACGTATCGCGGCACCTATGGTTGGCGGAATGGTAACAGCGACATTCCTTACATTGATCGTTATCCCTGCAGTTTTTTATCTTTGGATGGGTTGGTCAGAGAAAAAACAAGCTCATCGTGAAACTAAATTCGGCAAAACTCAGGAGGAAAGACCATGATCGATATGATTATACAAAATGAGGTCGCTGTTCTTAGGGCACAATGAAATGAAAAATCACTCGGTAACCGCTCTGGGACTTGAAGTTTAACTTTTTTGCTTGAAATAAAAGTATCCCCTACAATAAGCTGCCTGCGTTAGGTGTATTTTTTGGGGTCCTTCATGTTGTTTTCTTTGATTTTGCGCGTGCTGTTTCTTAGCGCGATATTTTTCACTGCGCCGCAGTCGGTTTTTGCTGACGCTAATGAGAGCGTCGATGAAGTTGGGGGTGCTGCAGACATGCAATATCCTCACTATGCTTCGCCGAAGCTTATTCCACCGAGAGAATTTGCGCGCGACCCTGGTATTTCTTCAGCATCTCTATCACCTGACGGCAAACATTTCCTCACCGTTTCTCCTGCAATTGACAATGTTCAAATTCGAGTTTTCTCTACCGAAAACGGCGACGCTGAAAAACATTTCTTTGATAACGTACCGCGCAGAATGTTTGCGGGTGCTTACTGGGCCAGTAATGACCGCATTGTGCTGGAAACTGAAACATGGAAGCTCGACCGAAATTGGCGCTGGTACCGCCATAATATGTTGATTGCGGTGGACCGCAGCGGCGAAAATATGGAACGTCTGCATGTATCACATATGACCAAAAGCCTTTGGGCCGTGGACGAGTTGATTGTTAGCATGTTGCCTGACGATTCTGACAACATTCTGATAATGACGGAAGGCAAGAAAAAAAACGACCCAGCGTTGTCAAAGTTGGACATATACACCGGCGAAACTGAGTTGGTTATGTCTGGACGGGAGGGGATAAGTGGTTGGATGGTTGACCATGATGGAAACCCAAGACTGGGGATTGGCTACGATGATGACCGATTGAAATTGATTGCGAGAACAGTTGCGACCAGTGACTGGGTTGATTTGCATGAAAATGAAACCTTTGAAAGTGGCAGGTTTTCTCCGCTTGCTTTTGACTTTGATGGCAATTCAATGTTTGTCCGCTCGGCTGTTGCAAATGGGCGTTTCGCGATTTATCGCTTCGACCTGACAACAGGGAAACTGTCAGAGAAGATATTTGAGCATGCTGAAGTTGATGCTCGTGGCATTGAAGTGTCCAACAGTCGAAAAAAACTATTGGCGGTTACTTTTACGCGTGATCGCCTGGAACGGCAGTTTTTCGATGATGATCACAAGAGGCTTATGCTTTCCATCGACAAAGCTTTGCCTGGCCGCAGTAATCACATTCTCGATAACACCGACGATGATCGTTACTATCTACTTTACTCCGTCAGCGACCGCTATCCGGGAGCTCTTTACCGACTTGATACAAAAGATAAACTGCGCATGGAAGTCTTGAGCGAAATGAATAGGAAGATCAATCCGCAGCTAATGTCCCCGACTAGTCGAATTGATTATTTTGCGCGCGACGGGCTGGAAATTCCCGCCTACCTGACAGTCCCCAAGAATGTCGATGCTAAAAAAATGCCCCTGATCGTGTTACCGCACGGTGGACCTGCGGCGCGCTCGGGGATTGATTATGACAATATTGTCCAGTTCCTCGCCAGTCGCGGATATTTGGTTATGCAGCCCAACTTTCGAGGCTCCACAGGCTACTCATATGAGTATCAGAGCATGGGGCACGGCGAATGGGGTGCTGCGATGCAAACAGACCTGGAGGATGCAGTTGATTACCTTGTTGATGAAGACCTAGTCGACTCTGACCGAGTTTGTATTATGGGCCAAGGTGGCTACAGCAGTTATGCGGCATTGCTCGGCGTCATGAAGTCTCCTGACCGGTTTAAGTGTGCTGTGGCGATTGCGCCGATTACTGATCTGGCGAAACGTATCAAAGATGTAAGAAGTAATTCCGGGAAAAACGCCGCAAAACTGATCAGCGGGAATCGTAAAAGCAAGGCGCTAAACGCAGTTTCCCCCATTAAACTGGTCAAAAAACTGGATCGCCCTTTATTGATGTTCCACGGTGCGAAAGACAGGCATGTACCTTTAAAGGAATTTGAAAAATTCGAGAAAGCCCTTAAAAAAGCAGGAAAGTCATTTGAAACCATCAAAAGTGAAGACGATGCTCATGGCTTGAATACACCCAAAAGCAGAACGAAGTTTCTGCGCAAACTGGAAAAATTTCTAATTCAACATATTGGAGAGGGCATTGTGATGCCGACGGATGAGACGGTAGCTGCCACCCCTCGGCCCAGTGATGCTATAATACCTGGTGAGGTAGAATAAATGGTCGATCGTGCATTTGGCATAGTGCTCGTTTTCATTGTTTTTGTTTTCGCCGCGCTAAGTCCCACAACTGCAGAAACTTCTGAGGCTTTTTCCAAAAGTGACGCCTTGTCTTATTTTGGCCAGGCCGAACAGTATTTGGATGCGTCTTTGTCTCCAGACGGAACACAATATGCAATTTGGCGAATGAGAGACGGACATCCCCAAACCATTGTTCAACGTCTCGACAAGAATTCAACAACGGCTGCGACTGTATTTGATTTGCCTGCCTCGCTTTTTAATTGGCAATTTTGGGTTAACGAGACGTCTTTGCTGATCAGCACAACAAACATACGTTCCGATTCCATTGTATTGTCTGGCCAGTATAGAGGGTCTTCCAAAAAAAAAGGCAAATCAGCTAAATCGAGTGGCCTTACTAGAATTTTATGGGTCGCAGACGTGACAACTGGTGGGCTGCGTCAGCTCTTGTCTTTTCCTCTATCTATAGGCCTTGCAAATGGTTCCGATGACTTCTTGCATCGGCTTCCGTCCGATCCAGACCATGTCATGATCGCATACGCGCCAAACGGGGGCGACTATCCCGGTGTGTATAAGATTGACATTCAATCAGGTGCCGCAACGGAAATTGTGCCACCGGAAAAGCCATATGACTATTGGTCGGTGGACAGGGCAGGTGCTCTCAGGCTTGCCAGCGGCTGGGGCGACGAACAACTTGAGGTTAAAGTGCGTTCATCTGTCGCCGACCAGTGGGAATCTTTGTCGGGACATGCCCTTTTTAAGAATGGAAGATTTGGCATTATCGGCTATTCGGATGATGGAAACAATCTGTACGTTCGGTCTTCGATCGGGAAAGGTCGCAGTGTTATATATCGTTTCGATATGAAAAGACGCGCGATCCGTCAAAAAATATTCGAACACCCAAAATACGATGCGGGTACATTGGTAATGGCAGATGGTGGCAAAGCAATATTGGGGGCGACCTACGTTGACGACAGGCCGCGTATTGAGGTTCTTGATGTAGCATACGGTGCTCACCTGGAGCAGATTGAGGCCGCCTTGGGTACTGACGAGTTTTATTCGGTTGATATCAGCGATGCTGGTAAAAAATGGCTGATTCACAAGGGGTCGGCTGATCAGCCAGGTCAATTATATTTGTATGACGGCGAGACCCAGCAGGTACGACATCTGCTGGATGTCAAAGCAGGCAAAAAACCCGATAGGTTCGCGGATGTTAAAGCAGTGACTTATTTCAGTCGGGATGGGTTGGAGATACCCGCTTATTTAACAATTCCCGTAGGCCGAAAGAGTGGCGAGAAAATACCAATGATTGTTATGCCTCATGGTGGTCCCTGGGTCAGAGACATGAAGACCTATGACAATTGGGTTCAGTTTTTTGCCAACCGCGGGTACGGCGTGTTCCAGCCCAATTTCAGGGGGTCTACAGGATACGGCGATGCCTTTGAGGCACAAGGGTATGGTGAGTGGGGGCAAGCTATGCAAAATGATCTGACGGACGGCGCAGAATGGCTGATTGCTCAAGGTTATGCTGACCAAAGTAATCTCTGTATGGTTGGCGCATCATACGGTGGTTATGCTGCATTGATGGCAGCCGCCAAGTCTCCAGAAACATTTGAATGTGCTATTTCTATTGCGCCGGTAAGTGATCTGTCGCTTTGGCTTAGGATGATTTCATCTTCTCGCGCAGAGCATAGAGCATTGATGTACAGAACCGTTGGCGGCACCAAATCAAAACTCTTGAACAAGCAATCGCCAGCCTTTCTAGGCAAAAAGATGGATATTCCAATTCTTTTGGCCCATGGCACTGCAGATATTCGTGTGCCCCCTGAACACAGTCGACGCATGGAAAAGGTGCTCAAAAAATACCGGAAAGACCACAGTATATTGTGGTTAGAGGGCGGGTCCCACTTTGTTTTGCAGGCACAGCACCGAAAAAAATTGTTTCAGGCATCTCTGGATTTTTTGGAAAAATATATAGGCCCTTAAAGAATTTGCCCTGTATTTCTTGGAGAGAGGGAAGCTATGGCTTCGCGCGTCTATGGAAAATGGTGACCGCGGCATAGGGCGTGGTAGGATTGTATCCGTTTGAAATCGCCAGTAGAGTATCTCTGGACATGCTTTAGCAAACGGGGATGCGGGGATATGATGAAGAATTTGATTATCAACAGTGTGTGGGCAGCGACACTTTTCTCCTGTGCGTTATTTGCAAGCGCAGATGATGAAAAGGTCGCGAAGCCAGTGCCGGAAGCGTTCCAAATCGCAACCAATCATAAGGCGAAGTTTGGCGGGAAATCTGTTAGTTACCAGGCCATTGTTGGCAATAGTTTGCTGAAAAGAGCTGATGGAACAATATACGCTGAGGCCGTAACAACCTCGTATGTTGCAAACGATGCTGATCCCTTGCGTCCCGTGACTTTCGTCTTTAACGACGGTCCGGGTTCGGCCTCAGTATGGCTGCATATGGGGTTGATGGGGCCCAAACGCGTGCGTGTTCCCAGCGATGCCGGAGACGCGGGCCTAGCACCATACAAAATTGAAGATAATCCGCTCGCGTTATTGGATGTTACGGATTTGGTATTTATCGACCCAATTGGCACCGGCTTCAGCCGCCTTGCGGGGGAAGGTGAACCCGAAGATGTATACGGCCTGGAAGAAGATGCGCGTTCAGTGGCCGAAATTGTCCGTGAATGGGTGCGGGCCAATGGTCGCTGGAACGCGCCCAAATTTATCGCGGGTGAAAGTTTTGGTACAACTCGTGCGGCGGCTATGCTGCCGTATCTGCAGGGCGGGTCAGAGCCGATGCGTATAAACGGCGTGATCATGATTTCGCAGGCGATGGACTATACCGGCAGCACTCCAGCGCATAATAATTTAATTGCCTATGTCACCTATCTTCCCAGCCTTGCAGCAACAGCCCGTTATCACGGCCAATTGGCAAACCAGCCCGCTGACATGCAAGTTTTTTTGGCCGAAGTGCGCGCCTTTGCATTTGATGAATATTTACCGGCCCTGTTCAAAGGATCTGCGCTGCCAGCTGCGGATTTTAATCGTATAGCAAAGAAATTAGCCGATTATACCGGGCTAAGTGAAACTTACATTAAGCGAGCGAACTTGCGTATTTTGACCGGGCGGTTTGCCAAAGAACTACTGCGTGACAGTGGTGAAATTGTTGGGCGGTTGGACGCCCGTTACCGGTCGTCAGACTTAGATGCAGTCGGCGAAAGTGCTCGGTTTGATGCGGCGTCTGCGGCGATTAGCGGCGCTTATTCTTCAGCGTTCCGGCACTATGTCCGGCATGACCTGAATGTCGCGCTGGGCAGGCCCTATTATGGCTCTGGCCCTGAGGTGAATGTCAATTGGGTATATGATCGCAGCGAAGGGTACAATGAACCATCTTATGTAAATACCGCGCCGCAATTAGCTGACGCGATGAAGCTGAACCCCGCGTTGAGAGTGATGGTAGCGTCTGGCATATACGATTTGGTAACTCCGTTTTTTGATGCTGAGTACACGCTTACAAGGCACGGAATAGAAATGGAACGGGTTGATATGACCTATTATGAGGCTGGTCATATGATGTATGTGAACGAAGATGCATATACACGGCTGTCAAAAGATATGCGGGATTTCATTGCCGCCTCCCTTGCGGCGAACTAAGCAATCTAGAACGGTAACAATTAAGACAAAGGCCCCATATTGTGCGAATGCTGATATACGGATTAATCGCCCTTGCGCCCTTACCGCTGGCAAGCGCTAGGCCTGCGTGGCAATGGCTTTGGGTGTTGGTAGCCGCCACTGCGGCAGTGGTTTATTTGGCCCAGGCTCGGCGTGTCCGACCTATAGGCTCGTCCCTTGCTTTCACTATAGCCATTTCTGGCACCTGCGTGTTTGTTTTGTGGGGTTTTTTGCAGGCTTTAATTCCTATGGGAGCGGGCGCGGTTTTCGATATTTCCAGTGTCGATAACATCCTTTCCGCCAGCGGCGTCATATCAGTTTACCCCGCAAAAACGCTCTCAAATGCTATCTTTTTCCTGTCTCATCTGGTGTTTTTTAGTTTAGTTTACCAATTTTGCTCTCGGCGTGAAAAAGCAGTGAACTTCATACGCTTCTGTGGGATTGTCGGTGGCTTATACGCCGCATATGGTTTCATAGTTTTTGTCTCGGGCAACGACACAATTCTTTGGTTTGAGAAATGGACTAGCCCTAATTCTCTGACCAGTACGTTTGTTAATCGAAACAGTTATGCCGCATATGTGGGGCTTGGTTTGCAGTGTCTTGTTGCGTATGCATTTTTCTGGGCGCAGGACGAGTTGGCAGAGGGTCGCACCGGGCGCGAGTTATACCGACACGTCTTTGAGACAATGCTGACAAAAGCATGGTGGTTGCCGCTGGCAATACTGTTGTGCGCGGTGGCCCTTATGCTGTCTAATTCGCGTGTTGGTTTTGGCTCGGTTGCAGTGGCGATATTTCTTCTGTTCCTTCTTACTCCAAGCCGCTACGGCGGTATAAAAAACGGGTGGGGCAGTTTGTTGCGTGCAGCGACTATAGTTGTTGTTGGCGTTGGTGTGTTTTCACTGAGTGGCGAGATGCTAGATCAACGGCTGCAAAGTGATGCCAGTTTTGGCCAAAGGTTTTCAATTTATCCGATTGTCATGGACGCCGTATCAAACAGGCCGTTTGTTGGATACGGATTGGGCACCTTCGAAGATGTTTTTCGGGCTTTCCGAGATGATACTATAGACAGCTATTTTGTGCGTGCACACAGCGACTACCTGGAAGTGGCGTTAGGTGCAGGTATTCCCGCGGCTGTTTTGCTTGTTGCCTCAATCGCTGCACTGCTGTTCCAACTTATTACATCACTTAAATTTGGCAATCAATACCGCAGTTTTATCGCGCTTGGCATAACGGCAAGCGTTCAACTGGCTTCGCACTCAGTGGTCGATTTTTCATTGCAAATACCTGCGGTGTCTTATCTTTGGTGAGCAATAATTGCGGCGAGCCTTGCTGCCGCCCATCGCTGCGAACGCGCGACAGCTGCACCTGTGTAGCGACCCTTGCAATAAAAGCCAAGTTGCAGCGCACTGATACTTGCGCCGTGATTGCACCCGCAGATCAGTTATCGGGCGGTTCTATGTGAGGGGAAAACCCAGTTTTTCTACGAATCTGATCCAGGGCCGCCTCCAGCCGCCTTTTTCGTCCAACGTGTCCATGGCATATAGGGTAATTTTTGCGCCCAGCCAACGGAATGGTTCGGGCGGAATATAGCCGGGCTCACTGACCGCAAACGCCATTTGCGTCTCTGGTATTTTTTCCTGGTCAAGAATTGCCAGCCCAACGCGGGCGCCAAACCGCGACGCAGACACACCAAAGCCGGAATAGCCGCCCGCATAAATTACGTCGCCGCCGAAATAATGTTGGAAATGAACCGCCATGCGGTTTGTCAGACCGATCGGGCCGCTCCAGGCGTGACTAAAAGAAACGCCATCTAACTGAGGGAAAGTTCGGGCGAATGCCTCAGCTAACCTTACAAAAGGTTTCTGAGTTTTGTCCTCTACCGGGTCTGGGTTGCCGTTGTAGAAATAGCCCAATCGACCACCAAAGATTATCCGGTTGTCTTTTGTCAGGCGCATGTAGTTCATTTGTGTCCTGGTGTCATAAACTCCCTGCCGGTTTTGCCAGCCAATGCTTCGTAGCTGCTCAGATGATAAAGGGTTTGTCGCGAGTATGCGGTCTCGCACCAACACAACCCGTTTTTTGATGCGCCGGTGTCCAGCAGCGAAGGCATTAGTGGCCAAGAGTGTCTTTCTTGCTGTAATTTTAGCCCGTGGCGTTGTGACAACAAGGCCGCCCGCTGTTTTAGTGATTTTTGTTAACGGCGTATTCTCATACAGCGGTATGTCGAGCACTTTGGCCGCAGCCTTCAGGCCCCAAGCCAATTTGGCGGGGTGTAGGGTGCCGCTGTATTTTTTTGACCAAACCGCCCCTTCAAATAGCGGCGAGTTTATTTGTTCTTTCGTCTCTGTTCCGTCCAACAACGTCACATCGTGGCCGTGCTCTTTGTTCAGGGTATATTCTTCTCTCAGGATGTCTTGGCAATCTGCGCCAACACCGACCGTTAGCTCGCCGCCAAATTCAAAATCACAATCAATGCTGTAACGCTCAAGCGTGTCCATGAAGCCGGCCATATTCTCGTGCCCTAGGCGCTCTAGTTCGTCCAAATCGTCAGGGAACACCCGAATTGCGTTTGATAGCCCATGCATAACTGATGTGGATACAATCGCACCCGGACGCCCAGATGCGCCGTGGGCCACCTTGCCGCCTTCGATAATGGCAACGGTGCGCGATGGGGCAGCTTCCTTTGCCTGAATTGCGGCCCAAAGTCCTGTAAATCCGCCTCCGACAATCAGAAGGTCGACAGTAATATTTGAGGTTAGTTCTGGCTCACAGGCCGGAGCGTCGTCACTGTCCAGCCAAAACGGCATAAATTTCGTATTGCTTAGTGCTGTTTCGGCAAAACCCATGGTTTCATACCCTCGGTCGGCAGTTAGCGCGCATTTCTATCTTTGTGTGCCTGTGCCAACAAGCATAATTCTTCGAACAATAATTGCGCGCCCAATTGTGCGGTGTTGCTTGTGGGGTCATACATGGGCGCAACTTCTACCACATCGGCGCCGATAACATTCATGCCCATCAAGCCGCGTAGTAATTGGAACCCCTCGCGCGGCGTCATGCCGCCAGCCTCAGGTGTGCCCGTGCCTGGCGCGTAGGCAGGGTCAAAACCGTCAACGTCGACAGATACATATACTGGCATATCACCGATCAACTCTCTGGTTTTTGTGATCAGAGCGTCAATACCCATTTCCATAATATCTTCGATGTGCACTACGGTCATGCCCGAGGTGTAGCTAAACTCCCAAATCGCTTCACTTGAGCCCCGAATGCCAATTTGAATGGTTTTTTCCGGGTCCAAAACGCCGTCCAGCACCGCCAGCCTAAAGGGCCCGCCGTGATGAAATTTAGAGCCATCATAGGTGCCCGCAGTATCGCAGTGAGCATCAATATGCACCAGGGCAACTGGTTCATCGGCACCAAGTGCGCGCAGAATTGGATGCGTTATCGAGTGGTCGCCGCCAACGCTTAGAGGCAGGACCCCGGCTTCCTTTATTTTGCGGTAGTAGGCTTCAATGTCTTCCATGCTGTCGTCAAGACTATAGCGCGAACGAAACGGGACATCACCTACGTCGGCAACGGTGCACTCCGCCTTGGGCACTATACCTGTTAGGTGGTTATAGGGGCCAATGCGTTCGATTGAGCGCACGGCCCGAGGGCCGAGGCGCGCACCGGCGCGGTTGGAAACCGCAAGGTCCATGGGCACACCGATGACTGCCACATCAAGCCCGTCTAGAGTATTGGCTTGAGGCAGGTCCAAAAATGTCGAGATGCCGCTATAAGGTTTTGGGCGCGTGCCTTCACGCTCAGCACCAACAATTTTGTCTGCGACCGAGTTGAACTTTTCTGTCTGGTGTTCGTTGACACCCTTGTCCAGGTATTGCTCGCGTAAGCGGTCCAGTTTGCTTTTGTTCATTATGTGTCATCGCCTTGATCAGTTGACATGATTGCTTTTACCTCCAGAAATTCGTGCAAGCCGTGCGCCCCCATTCCCGGCCATTGCCAGACTGCTTGTAACCGCCGAAGGGCGCACCTGTCGCCAGCGGTGCACCATTGATATGAACCATACCGGCGCGAATGTCCTGCGACCAAGTTGTCGCCAGCTTTGGGTCATTGGTATAAATATAGGCCGATAGGCCGTACGGCGTTTCATTGGCGATTTTTGTCGCTTCGTCGATTGTCTCGTATGGTAATATGGCAAGCACAGGCCCGAACACTTCCTCTCTGGCGATAAGCTGACTGTTGTTAAGCCCTGCAAAAATTGTTGGCCTGACATAATAGCCTTCGCGGATGCCTTCGGGTCGCTCAGGACCCCCGGGCGCGGGGGTCAAGCCTTCTGCTTCTGCCTGTCGCAGCAAACCGGTAACTTTGGTATATTGGCGCACGTTGGCAAGTGGGCCAATATCAGTTTTTTTATCCGTGGGATCGCCGACCACGCAATTTTCTGCCGCTTCGACCGCCAATTCAACAATTCTGCCGTGCAGGTGGGCAGGTACAATAAGACGGGTTCCTGCGTTGCAGGACTGGCCAGTATTTTCCATACATAGCCACACACATTTGGGGATAACTGTTTCGAGGTCCACATCTTCTGCGATAACGATGGGTGATTTGCCACCAAGTTCCTGGCTCACCCGCTTAACGGTCGGTGCGGCGCCAACGGCAACGGCCACGCCGGCAGCGGTTGACCCGGTGAAGGACATCATGTCTATATCCGGGTGCGAGCTGATCGCCGCGCCTACTTCTGCGCCGTCACCGAATACCATGTTAAACACGCCAGCGGGCACGCCAGCCGCATCCATAACTTCGGCGAATAATTGCGCCGACAAGGCGGCATATTCGCTGGGTTTAAGAACAACGGCACAACCCGCCGCTATGGCGGGCGCTACTTTGCAGACGATCTGGTTGATCGGCCAATTCCACGGCGTGATAAGGCCGCACACACCGATAGGCTCATACCGCAGTGTATGACTGTCACGGGGAACTTCTAGTTTAAACTCTTTCAGCGCATCAATTGTGGCTTCCAGGTGTTCGACGCCACAGTAGGCTTGGGCTTCATGGGCGAGAGTTTTAGGGGCACCCATTTCAGTGCGGATAGCATCGGCGAAATCGTCGTATCGGTTCTTATAACATTTCAAGACCCGTTCCAGCAGCTCAAGCCGTTCAGTGACTGTTGTTTTGCTGAAGGTCGGAAATGCAGCGACTGCGGCTTCAATGGCTGAATTTGCGTCGGCAGTTGTTCCCATGGCAACAGAACCCACGACCGCTTCAGTTGCGGGGTTAATGATATCGAGCGCGGTATCCGTTGGCGCAGACTTCCAGGATCCATCGATGTAAAAGCTGTGAAGTCGTTTCAAACCTGTTCGCCTTCCAAAATAGTCGAGTATTAGTCTTTGGTCCGCCGAAGCGCGTCAACGCTCAACCGATCAGTCTCCGCAGGTATCATCAAGATAAACAAAATCAACGCCAGGCGGGTATATGTGTGACCATCGATATCAAATAGCGGTTGCTGTAATGCATGGCCATATGTTGTTAGCAACAACAACAAACCAGCAAGGCTTGCGGTCAGTCGGGTCCAAAGCCCGGTAACCAGCATTAATCCTAGCGCCAATTCAAAAGGCGGAATAGCCATGCCCAACGCCCACAATAACCATTCAGGTATCCAATGGTCTTTAAAGCCATCAATAAAAAAATTCTGCGCGTGAACGGCGGGCGTAAGAGTGAACGCTTTCCACCAACCCGCCATAAGGAAAACCAGCCCCAACATGGTTCGGGCCAGAAAAACCGCGATAGTCGAACCTGACAGACCTTTGAGAAAATTGATCACACCATCAGCCTTCTTCCAATTACATAAAGTATTGGGGCAGTGTGACCTAAAGTAGCGAATTTCACAATAGCATGCTGGGGCTTGCATCGGCAAAGATGTTGAAGCTGTTGAAATGACAGCTCTCGCCTTTCGCAAGGGCGAGAACAGTCATTTGTTTATATACGAACCAAATGTTTAAGGTTTACTTATGGTGGCAACCTTATTCGCTTCTCAGTGCATTGATCGGATTGGCTCGCGCCGCCGCCATGGTGCGTAAGGATGTGGTAATAGCAGCTAGCAATAGCGTTAACAGACTGGCCGTTACAAACAGCGATATTTCCAAATCGGCCCGATAAGCAAAACCGGATAACCAGTCCAGCATTAACCACCAGACAAACGGCCACACTACGACGCTGGCGACAATCACCAACTTTGTATAATCCCACGATAGCAAAGTTACTATCTGCGCGACAGTTGCGCCTAGGACCTTGCGGATACCCACTTCTTTGACCCTGCGCTCAACCATATAAGCAGTAAGCCCATATAGGCCGATGCAGGCGATCGCAACCGCAATTGCGGCAAACCCGATTATCAAGCTGAAGGTGCGGTTCTCGCCGCTGTAGAATTTTGCATAGTCGTCAGCTTGAATAGACCGGCGAATGGGCGTGTCCGGCACCAATCGCTGCCAAGTTGCATCAATTGCAGTTAGAGCCTCTTGTTCGCGCGCAGGATCAATTTTTATGATCATCTGCCGAGATCCGTCTTGCAACATATATGAAAGCGGCGCAATTGGTGATCGAATGGATCGGTAATGGGCATCTTTTACAACGCCGACCACGGTGTAATCGTGGCGGTAATCGACACCACCTCTGTTGTAGGTGGAAACTAGTATGTTGCCTATCGCATCGTTGGGGTCCGACCAGCCCGCGCTTTTTGCGGCAGTTTCATTGAGGATGAGGCCAGCGCTTACATGAGGATTCTCTGGACTAGGGTTTGCACCCTCATCGCCTGGGAATGCTTCACTGAAACTGCGCCCGGCAGCCATTTCCATACCAAGGATTTCAAAAGAGCCATACCCCATGTTGATCACGCGGGTGCTAAGGGTGGCTTCTGGGTCGTCTGGATCAACACTGAAGCTCCAGCCATTAAAAAGATCCTGCGATGGAATAATATTCGCGTAGGAAACCGCTTCTATTGCAGGATTGCGTTCCAGCTGTTGTTTCATCGCTGGGAAGGATTGTCGGGCAACAGAACCCGAAGCTGTAACAGTGACCACGCCGGTCGCGTCAAACCCCAATGGCTTGGAAAAGGCAAAGTTGACCTGACTGCCGATTACGCCGCTGGCGATGATTAATCCGGTTGCCATTGAAAATTGCATGAGAACCAAACCAGTTCGCACTTTTGCCGGGCCAACGTTCTTTGCCACTTCGCCTTGCAGGGCTCGAGCGGGGACCAGTTTTGCCGCAATTATGGATGGGTACGCGCCAGCCATGGCGGTGACCAGAACGGTTGATGCACCCAAAATTAGTAGAATTGTGGGTGAGAATACTGTGCCGGATGGCAATTCAGCACCGACAAGGCTGCCGAAAAACGGTAGGCCGACTTCTGCAATCACCAATCCCGAAAATAACGCCAGGAATGATAGCAAAAAAGTTTCTGTCATGAACTGCGTTGAGATGTTGCGGCCTGAGGCACCCAAAATCTTTCTCACGCCAACTTCGCGTAGGCGGTTGGAAATCTGGACAATTTGAAGGTTCATAAAGTTAAAGGCAGCGATAGCGAGCGTCAGTACTGCAACGATGATGAAAATATATACATCACTGGTACGCCTCTGAGTTTTGACAGTGCCCAGAATGGAATCCTGTACCGACATTTCATTTTGAAGTTCGGTATTGAAGTGGATGTCAGTTATCGGCTGAAGTGGAACGCGCAACCATTCTGCGGCGTTGTCGAAGCGGTTGTTAACAACATGTTGCACCGCATAGTCTTCCACCTCTGCGGGTGCTTTGCCCAGAGATAGCTTTACATAGTGGTATAACTGGTCGGAGCCTTGGCTTTCCCACATGTTGGGCCAACCCCATATGACGGGCAACAATTCCATATTGATGAAAACGTTCGCCGTAAGGTGGCTGTTGGCATGATTGTTTTCGACGACAGCGGCGACGGTGAAATCCTGATCGCCGTCAATTGTAAAAACTCTGCCAATAGCGGTTTCGGTTCCAAAGAATTTAACGGCTGCCGCCCTTGTTATCACGGCGTTTCGTGCGCCTTGTATTGCTGCATTTGCGTCGCCGTGTACGTTGGCGAATGAGAAAAACTCAAACCAGGACGGATCAACAAAACTTACAACTTCATAATTGGTTTTGTCGCCGATGGTTACTAGTTCCTCGCCGGTTGCGATGCGAGTATGGGCTTCAATTTTCTCGGGAATGGCTGCCGCAATTTCTGGCGAAAGGGTGTTAAAAAATGTGGCAAAATGAGCGCCTGAGCCGATATTTACCCAATTCAGCCGATACATGCGTTCATGGTCCTTATGCGTTGTATCAAAACTGGTTTCAAACTGCAGGAAAATGCCAATCATGGTTGCAACTGCAAACCCAGAACCTAAACTCATCACACTAATAAAACCGAATAATTTCCTTCGGCCCACATTTCGTATCGCTGCCTTTATATATTCGCCGATCATCCTGCGCTCCCGCTTTATAAAGTGTTGTGAGGTTTAATCAGCAAGGACCATGCCACGCTTCATGCTTTCAAAAGCCACACAAAAACAGCATTTTACCGGCTATCGAAACGCAGAGTGTTTGTTGGATGTTCAGAAACGAACATAAACTGTTCGGTTCCGAACAGTTTATGTGAGCTGCTGCTCAGTTGTTTGCGCACTACGCTAATTAGTTTACATGATGGACAAAATAGGGTTCCGAAGCTGGATACTGATCGGCACAGCAACATCGTTTACAATGTGTTTGACACTTTACAATACCAGCAGGTGCTTTACATCAGTGCGTTGTTCAATTGTAGGAGCCCATCATGAAATCTTTCCACCCCGAAAAACGTTTGCTTATGGGCCCTGGTCCTTCCGACGTTCATCCGCGTATTCTTGAGGCAATGGCGCGGCCAACTTTGGGCCATCTTGACCCAGATTTTCAGGGCTTGATGGAGGAGATCAAGGATGGCCTTAAAGAGCTTTTCCAAACCGAAAACCGGATGACATTTCCGGTGTCGGCGCCGGGCTCTGCAGGTATGGAATCCTGTTTCGTTAACCTGGTCGAAGAGGGTGACACGGTAGTTGTGGTGAAAAACGGCGTGTTCGGCGAACGGATGCGCCAAAATGTGTTGCGTTCAGGCGGTATTCCGGTGGTGGTTGATGTAGAATGGGGCACAGCCCCTGACCCCGCATTGGTGGAAGAGGCGCTGAAGGCGAATCCGGAAGCAAAAATACTGGCCTTTGTACATGCAGAAACTTCAACTGGTGTATGCGCCGACGCTGAGGCGTTGTGCGCGCTTGCTAAAACATACGACTGCCTGACAATTGTTGATGCGGTAACCAGTCTGGGCGGTATTCCAGTGCTGGTTGACGAATGGGGCATTGATGCCATTTATTCGGGCTCGCAGAAATGCCTTTCTTGCACGCCGGGGCTGTCACCGGTTTCTTTTTCGGAAGCGGCACTTGAAAAAATCAAGAATAGAAAAACACTAGTACGTAGCTGGTTCCTCGACCTGACACTGGTTATGGATTACTGGGAAGGTGACGGTGGTCGCAGCTATCATCATACTGCCCCAGTGAACGCGCTATACGGCCTGCATGAATCACTGGTGATGCTATTTGAAGAAGGCTTGAAAGCAACTTGGGAGCGCCATTGGCATGCCCACGAAATGCTGGTTTCTGGTCTGGCTGACATGGGATTGTCGTTACTTGTGGACGAAGCTGTTCGCCTGCCGCAGTTGAATGCTGTTTCGGTTCCGGACGGTGTTGATGAGGCGGCGGTACGCGTCCGAATGCTGCGTGACCACGGCATCGAAATCGGTGCGGGCCTTGGCCCGCTTGCCGGTAAGATTTGGCGGATCGGGTTAATGGGTAACGCGGCCCGGCCTGAGAGCGTGAAGCGTTGCCTGAATGGGCTTTCCGCTTCGCTGGCCGCAGGCCATAACCACTAAGGTTTTGCTGTTTACGGCTTTTCGGGGCGGCTGTAGCTAATCTCGCCGCCCAGAAGTCCCTCGATCGGTTGTATGCCCATGTTAGCAGCGCGTCCGTGCGCAGCGGCTTCGTTGATGTCCATGCCTTTGTATTTGGTCAAATAGGCGGCCCACATATGGCTCGCGCGCCAGGCAACAGTGCAGTGAATGAGTGTTTTACCTTCGGCGCCTTCCATCACTTTGGCAAAGGCCGCCAATGCTTCGGGGGAATAGGGGTGTTTGTCACCGCCTAGTGGAATGTTGACATATCTCATGCCTAATTCACTGGCCTTGGCTGCTTCGTCAAACGGAACAATGTCGCGGTTATTCATTTCGCGTGGCGTACGAAAGCTGACGACGGTTTTAACACCGTTTTTGGCCATGCGTTCAAGCCCGGCAAGCGACGGTTGTCCAGCAATGTAAACATCACCGGTTTGAGCAAGTACTTCCTGAAAGCCTTCCGCATCGATTTTTTTTGGAACAGGCTGAGTATCGCCGGCAAAAGCAGCTGTTGAAAAAGCGACAATGACAATTGCCGCGAACATTTGTTTGATCATGACTTCCTCGCAAATTATCTTTGGTATGACGGGAGTAACTTGTACTCCCGTTTGTCACAGTGTAGACGCATAGAAAGTCTAATGCCAGCCAACAGAAGTTACGATGACAACTGATACTCAAAAACCCAAGATGACTATTCGCGCCGCAACGCCGCTAGACGTGGCAGTGATCTGTGGTTTTATTGCCGAATTGGCAGCACATGAGGGCCGCCCGAAACTGGCAACCATTACGCCAGAAATTTTGCAAGACTTGTTATTTGGAGATCGGGCACTGGCCCATGCTTTTCTCGGGTATGTCGGCCAGGAATGTGCGGCCTATGCGATTGTTGCTGAACGTTTTTCCAGTTTTCGTGGCACACGTCTTCTTTATATTGAAGATATGCTGGTGCGCCCCGCGTTCCGGGGCGGTGGCACAGGTAAACAATTTTTAGCGTTTTTGGCCAAGCAGGCCGTGGCCATGGGCTGCGAGCGCATGGAATGGTCCGCGCTTGACAACAATGATGTTGCGCTTGGGTTTTATGACCACCTGGGTGCAGAGCGGGAAGAGGGTGTTGTTCATTTTTCGCTGCGTGGTGATCTATTTAAGCAATTGATAGGGAACACTGATGAGTAAACAGCAGGCATACGATACTGTTACTGCGCAAATCATGGCTGTGCTTGACGGTGAAGCTAACCAAACCGCGCGGATGGCAACCATATCTTGTTTGCTGGCCGTGGCATTTCCTGAGCGTTTTTACTGGACTGGTTTTTATGTTGTTGATGACACCTGCGAGAATGAGTTGGTTGTCGGTCCCTATCAGGGCACTCTGGGATGCCTGCGTATACATTTTGGAAAAGGCGTATGCGGCACGGCGGCCGCTAGCGGTCAAACACAGATTGTTGACGACGTTCATGCGGTCAAAAACCATATTGCCTGCGACAGCAGAACCAACTCCGAGATTGTGGTGCCGGTTGTGGACGCGGAGGGGAAGTTGACGGCCGTTTTGGATATCGATTCTACAGAGTTTGGCGCTTTTGATCAGATTGACCAACAAAATCTCGAGGGATTGTTGGCATCAGTATTCGCTGGATGACCAAATCTGCCGTACCCTGAGGCCGTTAGCCGACTAATTTAGGAATGAAAAATGAAATATCTTCATACAATGGTTCGAGTGACGGACTTGGACGCTTCTCTGGATTTTTACTGCAATAAGTTCGGATTGACTGAAGTGGGACGAAAGGACGTACCAGAGGGCAGGTTCACTCTGGTATTTCTGGCCGCACCTGGCGATGAAGATGCTCAGGTGGAGCTGACACACAACTGGGATGCAGAAGAATTGGATGGCGGTAGAAATTTTGGCCATCTAGCATACGGTGTCGACGATATTTATGCTTTGTGCGAATCACTTATGAAGCAAGGTGTTGTCATCAATCGGCCACCCAGAGACGGCAGAATGGCCTTTATTCGTAGCCCAGACAATATTTCCATCGAATTATTACAGCGTGGCAAGGCTTTAGCGCCAAAAGAGCCATGGGTTTCGATGCCAAATACCGGTGACTGGTAATTCCTTAAAGTAGTGAAATACACCCATTGATTTAGATGCGTTTCAAAAATTAGGCACGACGCTTAAAAATGTGATTAAGGTTAATACAATTTTTATTCTTCTTGCGCTTTATGGTTGCAGAAAATTGACGGTGTAGGACCAGCCACTTGAAACTTAACTGGAATGATAAGATTTCCTTTAAGCTAGCGCGCACAGCAGTGATAATTGCGTTTGCTGTTGGTTTTGTGTTGTCTGCAGGTCAGGTTTATCTGGATTATCTTGAGGAAGGCGGTGTTTTGGACCGCAAGGTTCAGGAAAGTTTGCAGGTAGCAGAAAATGCTGCGACGCGTGCTGTGCTTATTCTGGACAGCGAGTTGGCCCAGGAAGTTGTGTCCGGTCTTATGGTGTATGACTATGTGGCTGAGGCAGCCATTTTGGATGACTTGGGGTCTGTCTTGGCTGGCAGCAGCCGCGACACCAGTTCTCTGAGTTCTCCGGGTGTTAACTATGCGCGTGTCCTGATTGATGACACGTCAACCCATGTGCATAAATTAAGCTTGCCCGACTCGATGGCTGAACGCCCTGGCAGTTTACGTGTTGTCATCGATAGGGCGATTGGCTTGCAGCCATTTTTTGCTCGCGCCACCACTACATTCCTTTCAGGCTTGGTGCGGAACATGCTGCTGGTAATGTTGCTCTATTTTGCCTTTCATCAGGGGTTGACGAAGCCGCTGTCGCAGATCGTTGAGGAAGTCTCAGGAATTGACCCAGAGCATCCTGGCGAACAGCGAATTACGGTTCACCGGCGTCATACGGTCGATGAAGTGGGTATGTTGGCCCAGCAAATCAATATGTCATTCGACGCAGTGCAGGTGCTGCTGGATAATCTGCGATCAACCAACAAGGCGCTGTCATCATCTGAAGAAACATTGCGCAAGCGGTCATGGGAACTTGAGCAAGAGGTTGAGCGCGCGCGCAAGACCTCGGTTGAGTTGATCATGACCAAAGAGCAGGCTGAGGCAGCGAACCGCGCCAAAAGCGTGTTTCTGGCCAACGTAAGCCACGAACTTCGTACACCGCTTAATGCTATTATTGGTTTTTCCAGCATTATGTCAGACCAGATGTTCGGGCCGATTGGGCACGACAAATACCGTGAATATTTGAAAGACATCCGATCATCCAGCGAACATCTGTCAGATGTGCTGGGCGAGGTGCTGGACTTGGCTAAAATTGAAGCTGGTCAGTTTCAGATGGAAGAAGAATATGTGGATGTACCTCGTATGCTGCGTGAAAGCCAGGCGTTGATCGCTGGTCAGGCGTCGCAGAAAAGCATTGGCATTGATTTGGACATACCGGACACCTTGCCCTTGATTTACGGCGACCGTTTGCGGCTTAAGCAATCTGTTCTGAACCTGCTGACTAATGCAGTTAAGTTTACGCCGGAACGGGCAGAAAATGTTGTACTTGATGCTGGTCTGACCAAAGACGGTGACCTTCGTATAAGCGTGCAAGACCGGGGTATCGGTATTCCACCCGAGGAGCAGGAAATTATATTCTCGCCGTTTGTTCGTTCGTCAACCGCACTTAGCCGAAACCATGAAGGTACAGGTCTTGGATTGTCGTTGGTGAAGGCCTTTATCGATATGCACAACGGTAATATTTCGGTTGAAAGCAGTGATGCCAACGGCACAAAATTTACTATTCTCATCCCCAAATCCCGGGTGAAACTCGAGCAGGAAACGGCGTAAATATATAAGCAGTCGTCTTCACGGATTTCTTCGATTTAGCTTTTTGCAAATAGGCGGGATGTAGCCCGAAAATCATGTTACACCCTGAGTCACAAAATTGATTCAGGGCGATGACACCGATGCATTCACAAGACCAATCACAGAAGCTTTCCCGACCCAAATCTGCCAGCAGTGATGGGAATGTGTTCCTGTTGATGGCATCGCAAGCCTGTTTTTCCGCCACCAGTATGACTTTCATCGCTTTTGCAGGTGTTGCAGGGCGTATGATCGCCGACGACGCTGCCTATGCCACTCTGCCTGTGTCGCTCACGATGGTGATGGTTGCCTTATCGACCGGACCTTTATCTGTTTTGATGCAAAAGCACTCCCGGCGGCGAATTTTCCTTCTGGGTGCTCTCGGCGGCGTTGTTGGTGCGCTTGTAGCCGCCTTGGGGTTGTATCTGGAAGATTTTATTCTTTTTTGCGTTGCGACCATTTTTATCGGACCGTTTCAGGCCAGCGCCCAATATTACCGGTTTGCAGCAGTGGAAAGTGTGCCACCGGCCAAATCCCCAAGGGCTATATCTCTTGTGCTTTTGGGCGGTGTTTTCGCGGCGCTTCTTGCGCCGTTCGGCAGTGACTTTTTCGTCGCGACAATATTGCCTTATACCTTCGTCGGTGCTTTTGTTTTCACGGCCTGCGTCAGCCTTTTAATAATGGTCCCGCTTGCTTTTTTGAAAGCACCGGGTGTCGAACAACCAGAACAATATCCAAATGATACTGATCCAGTCGATAATGAAACACCGGCACGCCCAATGGGGCAAATTGTCAGGCAACCCGCCTTTGTCGTAGCGGTGATAAACGGTGCGCTAGGCTATGCCATGATGGCATTTGTGATGACAGCAACACCAATTGCCATGGTTGAGTTTTGTGGGTTTTCCGCCAGCACCAGCTCGTGGGTTATCTCAGCCCATGTCATTGCTATGTTTCTTCCCAGCCTGATTACTGGCGATTTGATTATCAAGTTTGGCGTGCTGCCAATTTTGTTGTGGGGGCATGCCTTTTTTGCAGCTGCTTTCCTGACGGCGCTTTCTGGTATTCAATTGGGTAACTTTTCGCTTGCGTTGATCGCTTTGGGGCTTGGCTGGAATTTTTGCTACATTGGGGGCACAACGCTGCTGACACGGGTGTATATGCCTAGCGAGCGCGGACGCGTTCAGGGGCTGAACGAAATGCTTGTTTTTGGATCATCGGCGGTTGCATCGCTAGCTGCTGGCGTTATCCTGCAATATTACGGCTGGGCAGTGGTCAACCAAGCGGCTTTCGTGATGCTTGTGGTCGCGGGATTTATTACTATCCTTTGGGCAGCCCGTAGTAAATCCACTGGTGTTGTTGCGCCGTAAACAGCTAAGCAGCTTGTTTTTGCCATATGTATTTTGGAGACTTTCCTTATGTTACTTGTGATTTCGCCCGCAAAAAAACTGGATTTTGAAAGCGAAAATCTGTCGTCGTCTACAGCACTTCCAAGGTTTCTGGCGCAGTCAAAAAAGCTTGCCAAAGGTGCAAAAAAGCTAAAAAGCCAGGACTTGCGTGCGTTGATGGGTATTTCTGAAGCGCTAGCTGATCTGAATGTGGCTCGTTTCAAGGCATTTAAAACGCCTTTTTCCCCGGCGAATGCCCGCCCTGCGATTGATGCTTTTCAGGGCGATGTATATTTGGGGTTTGACGCAAAAACATTAGACGATGCCAGCCGTGAATTTGCCAACACTCATATGCGTATTTTGTCTGGCCTGTATGGCCTGCTGAATCCGCTTGATCTGATACAAGCCTACCGCCTTGAAATGGGTATCCGCTTTACCAACGAGCGCGGTAAAAACCTGTATGAGTTTTGGGGTGATCGTATCGCCAAGGCCATCGACAAAGACCTGAAAGATCATGATAGGCGAGTGCTAATTAATTTAGCATCAAACGAATATTTTAAAGCCGTGCCCGCCAAACTTATGAAAGCATCGGTTATTACGCCTGTGTTTCAGGATGTGAAAGATGGCCGCGCCCGAGTGATATCGTTTTTGGCAAAAAAGGCTCGGGGGATGATGGCACGCTACATAGTTGATAACAGGATAGACGAGCCTGAAGCTTTGAAGAAGTTTACCGGCGGTGGTTACCGGTTTGATGCCAGTGCGTCGACCGACGACCGGTGGATTTTCAGCCGCCAGCAGCCTACGCCAGGACAATGACATAAACTTAATTTGTTTAGACACACTTCTGTCAGGCATTATACTGGCGAAAGTTCTGTGGGATAGTGAGGGAGTAATCGCATGAAAACGACAATTAATGGACAGTCCGTAGACTACACGGGTGACGGTGAAATGCCGCTACTGTGGTATTTGCGGGATATCGCCGGCCTGACAGGCAGCAAGTTTGGCTGTGGCGCTGGCTTGTGCGGCGCTTGCACAGTTCATGTGGACGGCGTTGCCGTTCGGTCCTGTCAGACCTTTATGGCAGATGTGGAAGATGCGTCCGTGACAACCGTTGAAGGTTTGGCAAACGGCGATCAGCTTCATGCATTGCAGGAAGCCTGGATAAAACACGATGTGCCGCAATGCGGATACTGTCAGGCGGGTCAAATAATGCAGGCTGCCTCACTGCTGTCAGAAAACTCCAATCCGTCTGATCAGGAAATAGATGACGCCATGTTCGGCAATATTTGTCGCTGCGGCACCTATCAGCGGATAAAAGCGGCCATCCGCGATGTCGCGGGAGACGCATCATGACAGTGCCGATGAAAACAGGACATGTGAAAAAACTATCGCGCCGCGGCGTTCTTCAAGGCATGGGTGCGGTAACAGGTCTAGCGCTGGTTGCGCCGGTTGTTTCACGCAAAGTAATTGCGGACGCCCACGGCGGTGAAGCACTGAAAAGTTCGGTCTATCTGATGATTGATCATGAAGGCACAGTCCATATTGATATTCACCGGGTTGAAATGGGGCAGGGCAGTCGCACTGGCTTGCCGCAGATTATTGCTGACGAACTAGATGCAGACTGGTCGCGGATTAATTTTCTACCAGCTTACGGCGACAAGAAGTTCGGTGATCAAAATACAGATGGTTCCACTTCTATTCGAAATTTTTTCACTGCCTTCCAGCAGGCAGGCGCGTCCGCGCGGGCGATGCTGGTTCGCGCTGCGGCAACCCGCTGGGGTGTGGCTGCTTCAGATGTAGATGTCAAAAACCATAAAATAATCAACACCGTCACCGGGCGAAGCGCAGATTTTGCTGATTTTGTGGAGGCCGCCTCGAAGTTGCCGGTGCCTGCACCGGAAAGTCTGGTGTTTAAGGCCAAGAATATGCGCCAGTATATTGGCCGCCCAGTACGCAACATATACATGAACGATATCATCACCGGCAGTTCACTGTTCGGGCAGGATGTGATGCGCGACAATATGCTTTTCGCCGTTGCTGCCCGCCCGCCGGTTGTTGGTGGCAAGATAACAAAATTCAACAAGGAAGCCGCTATGGCGGTTGACGGTGTTGTTGACGTCGTTGAATTGCCCGTATTGGCGTTCCCGGCACTGTTTAAGCCGCTTGGTGGTGTAGCCGTTTTGGCAACGAATACATGGGCCGCTATGCGGGGCCGTGAAGCGCTGGAAGCTGAGTTCGACGCTGGCGAAAACGCCGGTTACAACACCACTGAATTTGAAGCCGAGCTATGGAAATCTATTGACGGTAAGGATAATAATTTCCTCATACGCGGCGACGTGGATGCAGCGCTAGCGGGTGCAGACAAAACCTATCAGGCGGATTATTTTGTGCCCCACCAGCACCATGCGCCGATGGAACCACCAGCCGCGACAGCGGAATGGGACGGTGATGACCTGAAAATGTGGGTTTGTTGCCAAGATCCGCAGTCAGTGCAGGCAACTGTGGCGGCGTTTGTCGGCAAAGAGCCCGAAGAAATATATGTGGAAGCAACCATGTTGGGTGGTGCGTTTGGTCGTAAGTCCAAGCCGGACTTTGCAGTAGAGGCTGCCCTGCTGGCGCGCCACGCTGGCAGGCCGGTTAAAATGGTTTGGGACCGCACCGATGATGTAAGGCACGGCTATTACCACACAATTGCGGCGCAGCGCGTTAATGCTGCGGTTGCAGGGGGAGCGGTTACCGCCTGGAAGCATAAAGCGGCTTATCCGTCTATTGGCGGCACCTTTAATCCCGCGACTACGGGGCCTGGCGGCTTTGAGATTGGTCTGGGTTTGACTGATATTCCGTTTGAGATTGACAATTTGCAGATCAATTCGGGCGATGCGAAAGCCCATGTTCGTATTGGCTGGGTGCGCTCTGTTGCCAATATTCAGCAGGCCTTCGCGCTTGGCTCGATGGTTGATGAAATCGCACAAGGCGAGGGGCGCAAGACCGATGATCTGTGGATGGAACTGATTGGGTCCGACCGAGATGTAAACCCTGCCGATGACGGTGCCGAATACGGTAACTATGGCGCATCGCTGGACACTCACCCGATTAATACGGCGCGCATGAAGGCGACTCTGAAAAAGGTAGTTGAGATGTCCGGTTACGGTAAGGACATGCCAAGGGGGCGCGGTATTGGTATTTCAGTGCACCGCAGCTTTACCACCTATGTTGCCAGCGCGGTTGAGGTTGAGGTGTCCGATGACGGTGAGCTTCGGGTTCCCCGCGCATGGATGGCAGTTGACTGTGGCCTCGCCGTCAACCCCGACCGGGTGCGCGCGCAGATGGAAGGCGCTGTAATATTCTCTATGTCGATTGCCAAACACGGTGAAATTACCGCCGAAAACGGCGCGATTGTTCAGGCGAACTACGACACCTACCCAGTGTGCCGCATTGACGAGGCGCCGCATGTCGAAGTTGCTATCATGGATGTTGACGCCCCTCCGGGCGGCGTAGGCGAACCCGGTGTGCCGCCAGTGGCAGCGGCGCTCGCTAATGCAATATATGCAGCCAGTGGAAAGCGTATTCGCCGACTACCAATTGCTGATCAGCTGACTGTGTAAACTGGCCCAAGAGTTCTTCGGAAAAGGTGGGTTTGTCCCACCTTTTTTTTCGCCCGCCCTTGACATTTGATTAGGTGTCTAACTATATAGTTAGTATACTAACTAATAAGGATAAGAAAATGATCAATAGGCGACAGCTTTTGAAAGTAGGTGGAGCATCGATGGTGGTAACCGGTGCAGCCTTGGGAATATTTGCAGCGACACGCAGCCCGCAGCGAGCGCTTTCACCGTGGGACGACAGCGCCCATGACTTTGCAGACCCCCGGCTAAAGGCGCTGTCCTATGCCATATTGTCACCCAATCCTCATAACCGCCAGCCATGGCGTGCTGAATTGGTGGGCAAGAGTGACATCTTGCTAACTTGTGATCTGGATCGACGCTTACCATACACTGATCCGTATGACCGTCAGATTACAATTGGGTTGGGTTGCTTCCTGGAGACTTTTTCGCTTGCCGCTGCACAGGATGGCTATCGAACGTCATTCGATTACTTCCCTGACGGCGAGCCGACTGAACGTTTGGATGCCCGAAAAATTGCCAAAATCTCGATTGTTAACGACCCTTTGGTTGTCAAAGACCCATTGTTTGCCTTCATAAAGACACGCCGGTCTAACAAAAAACCGTATGACACCAACCGTGCAGTATCAGCTACCGCCGCCGCCGCACTTGGGCGCAGTAGCAAAAACACTGGGAGCGTGGCGGTTAACACAGAGCAGGCTTTCATTGACCAGTTTCGCGATTTGACCTGGCGCGCCCACGAAGTTGAGAGCTACACCCCCAGAACCCTGCAGGAAAGCATCGATTTGATGCGAATAGGCAAGGCCGAAATTAACGCCAATCCAGACGGTATTGACTTGGGCGGCTTTCAGCTGGAACTATTTGCAAACCTCGGTTTTCTTGACCGCAAGCAAATGGCTGACCAAGCCTCGGCGGCCTTCAAACAAGGCCTGGATCTGTACCCTGGTCCAACGCACTCAGCCCTGGGTTCTGCCTGGGCTTGGACGGGGGGAGGGGGGGGGGGGGGGTTTTTTGTGGTGGTTTTTTTGGTTTTTTTTTTT
>JAALKD010000108.1:0-6983 GCA_011088215.1 Sphingomonadales bacterium
GACAACAAGACCGGTTCGATTGAAATACTCACGTTGACACCGGGTGCGTTACCGTTGCCGCCGCCATCAACGACGGTGCCAAAGCTTACGCTTTGAACAACAAGTATGCTTGTTCCCGGAATAGCACCCGGGTCAGAATTTGAAGCACCTAACGCAGACGTTTCAGAAGAACCAGAATATGACATACAATCCCCAATCGTTGCCGCCAAAAAAGCAATGTGCCACACAATTTACGCAGTTGTTTGGTCTAAATTTGATGAAACCGTGGTCTAAATGTGACCCGTACGATAATCAACAGACTTTCAGCAAGACAAGGCTGAGCTATTCACGGCGCAAGGCCGACCGAGACAATTGGCTTAAATACGCTGATGGCATCTCACGCTGAGTTATAGCCAACTTGGTACAGGCAGGTCTTTGCTACGGAGAAATTCAGGATTAAACAGTTTTGACTGATAGCGCATACCGCTGTCACACAGCAGCGTTACAATCGTGTGGCCCGGCCCCATTTTCTTTGCCAGCTGAATAGCACCTGCCACATTGACGCCTGACGACGAGCCTACACACAGGCCTTCTTTTGCCAGCAAGTCAAAAGCAATGTGCAATGCCTCGGTGTCAGTTATCTGGAACGCCTCATCTATTGGAGCGCCTTCCAAATTAGCGGTTATTCTGGATTGCCCTATCCCTTCGGAGATTGAGCTGCCTTCTGACTTCAGTTCGCCCATGGTGAAATAACTATAAAGTGCAGCCCCCATGGGATCCGCCAGCCCGATAACCACATCTTTCTTAAACGCCTTCAGGCCCATACCAGTTCCCACCAGCGACCCGCCCGAGCCTACAGCCGTTATGAAGGCATCAACCTTGCCGTCTGTTTGCTCCCAAATCTCTCGCGCCGTGGTTTTGGTGTGGGCTTCGCGGTTGGCAACATTGTCGAACTGATTGGCCCATATAACGCCGTGCTGCTCAGTCGCCGCCAACTCTTCGGCGGTGCGGCGGGCTACATGCTGGAAATTACCCGGTTTTGAATAGGGCGCGGCTGGAACCAGCTTCAATTGGGCACCCATAATGCGCAGCGTGTCTATTTTTTCCTGACTTTGGGTTTCCGGCATTACGATTAGCGTGCGATAGCCTTTGGCGTTTGCTACAACGGTCAGGCCAATACCAGTATTACCGGCAGTCCCTTCCACGATAAGACCACCGGGTTCCAATAGACCCTTGCGTTCGGCATCCTCAACGATATTCAACGCGGGCCGATCTTTCAGCGACCCACCTGGGTTGGCATATTCCGCCTTTCCCAAAATCGTACAGCCAGTTAGTTCGGATGCATATTTCAATTTGATCAGCGGTGTGTTGCCGATCGCTGCAAGCGCGCCGGTAGGGTCTGTCATAGCGAAATCCTGTGCAAAATAGTATCAGCAGCTTAATTGCGTATCGTTTCTGCGATTTCAATGGCTCTATCAACTAATATTATTGTGATAGAAGAAAAAAATTCTAATGCCCGGCACGATGATTTCTTTGGAAACGTCAGGCCAGACACCTCGCGGTGTGCGTCTATAGCCAGTCACGGCCAATCAGGCGGCGTACTACCAAAGGAGAAATAAAGATCGGTAAAAGTTAGCTAAGTTCTTCAAGCAATGCATCCAGTGGATCAACTGCCGGTGATTGCTCCGCAGGTTCAACTTTGTTGGCAAAGCCTTCAACAAGCTGTTTCGCTTTTGTATCTTCAGTAACATTTTGCGCGGTATGAATATCCTCGCCCAGCACCTCATTAATCGCCGTCAATAAACGCGCACGATTTATTGGTTTAGTTACCACATCCTGCATGCCCGCCTGCCTGAAGCGCTCCAGCTGCTCAGGAAAGGCATCAGCAGTACAACCGACAATTGGCAGGGCTGCCTTGGTTTCGTCCATCGCCCGAATCCATTTTGTCGCGTCAATGCCGCCCAATACCGGCATCTGTATATCCATCAAAATAAGGTCGAAATCTTCTTCCTCAACTTTGGAACAGGCAAGTGCGCCATTTTCCACCGCGACGAGTTCGTGCCCCAGCTTCCCTAGCATGTTGGAAAGGATGCGTTGATTAATTTCATTATCGTCCGCAACCAAAATTCTCAGTGACCGGGATGCACTGGCTATATTCACATCCCCGAAAGACAACGCAGCAGTGTCCGCAATCAAATCCGAAACCTCGCCAACTTCGCATTTAAAGGTAAACCAAAAACACGAGCCATCGCCCTCTTCGCTATCAACCCCTATCTCGCCGTCCAGCAATGAGCAAAGCTGTTTGCAAATCGCAAGCCCAAGGCCAGTGCCGCCAAACCGGCGGGTTGTGGATGCGTCAGCCTGCATAAACTTCTGGAAAAGCTTACGTTGGGCTTCACCGCTGATGCCAATACCCGTATCTTTCACCGACACTTTTACCGTGATGCCGTCTGTATCCTCAGCCACTTTTTCTGCGATGATATCAACACCACCACGCTCGGTAAATTTTATCGCATTTCCGACTAGGTTAAACAGAATTTGCCGCAACCTGGTTGGATCAGAAACAACGACATCAGGCATTGACGCGCCCGGCAACCACCTGACCTGCAACCCTTTTTCAGAAGCCTTTGGCTTCAGGAACTCAACCGTATTTTCCACAACCTGGCTAAAACGCATGGTTTGAAATTCAAGCTCAACCTTGCCAGCTTCCAGCTTGGAAATATCGAGAATGTCATTGATGACTGTTAGTAGAGTTTGGCCGGACTGTTGCAGTGTTTCAGCAAAATACTGTTGGTTTTCGTCAAGGCCTGTGTCGCGCAACAAATCGACCATTCCGATAACGCCGTTAAGCGGTGTTCGTATTTCGTGGCTCATGGTTGCCAGGAATTCCGATTTTGCGACATTGGCTGACTCTGCAGCGTCTCTTGCTTTCGAAAGCTCGTTCGCCAATTTGGCAAAGGCCTCTCGCTGTTCTTTTAATATCGCTTCATTGCGGTGTTTTTCCTGCACCACGTCTTCAAGTTGGGCTTTGGTTAGATTGAGCTCTGATACCTGAGCATGAACCTGCTCAAATTTTCGATATAATTCATCAAATGCATTGGCCATATCAGGCCGAACTGACAACCCTTTGTTTATACTCCCTAAATTGACACCCTCTTCTCCAACCATCTGCTGAACAGCTTCATTATATACGCTGCTGGGTGCAATGATTTTTAAGGTTACATAACGGTAGAAAAAGATACTTATCAGCAATGACACCATCACGCCGACAATTAATGATATCCAATCAAAACTATCCTGCGGAACCAAAAAGTAATTGCACAGCGCCACCACAATAGGCGGAGACATCACAAGGAAAGGCATGGAAATTAAGGCTTTTCTAAGCATAGTTTTTTACGGCACGACCCCATCAAACCCAATATTAAAAAACCTCAGTTTTTTAATATAACATGGATACAGGTTAATCATTGACACAAGGTTAAGCGACAAACGACTAGAACTGAACTCTTTTCGTCATGCCCCCGTCAACAATCAAATTACTACCAGTCACCCAAGAAGCTGCATCGCTCGCCAAAAACGCAACACAATTGGCAACTTCGTCGGTGGTTCCCATACGCCCAGAAGGGTGACGAGCGCATACCGCATCATAGGTTTGGGGCTCAGCAGTCTTAACCTTCCCCCAAAAGCCATCATCCACGTGAATTGGTCCCGGCGACACCGTATTAACACGAATGCCGTGTGCACCTGCCAATTCCGCCAGTTGGCTACCATAAGCAATCAAGCCAGCTTTTATTGTTCCGTATGGACCTGGGCCACCAAATGGCTCAACCGCTGCAATGCTGGAAATAATGACAATCGAGCCGCCGCCATCTTGTGCCATAGACCCCAAAAGCCCTTCACAGCCCCGCACAGTCGCCATTAAATCAACATCAAACGCCTGTTGCCAGCCTTCTTCACCAGAACCTGCCCCGACACTTACATTAGCAACAAAAATATCCACACCGCCTAACGCGGCGACACCGTCACTCATCCATGCCTCATACGCGGCCTTGTCCCCTACATCGCAAACCGACGCTGATAAATTCAGGTTATTCTTCGCTGCCATCTCTTGGGTGGCAGAAACATCGGCGGCATTTCTGGCACAGGTTGCCACATGAGCCCCCTCAGCCAACAACAACTCAACAATCGCGGCGCCAATCCCCCGCGTGCCACCGGTCACCAGTGCTCTTTTACCAGCTAATCCCATATCCATCGTTATTCCCTCCTTGACGCAAGTCCAAAAAACAGGCGCGCTAACTTACAGCCATTTCACTGGCTTGGTCCCGTAATTCCCGGCGCAATACCTTCCCAACCGGTGATTTGGGTAATTCATCAACAAAACAAATGGTTTTAGGGACCTTATAGCTGGTGAGATGATCACGGCAGTGACCAATTACAGTTTTCTCATCCAGTACTGAGCCGCGACGCACCACATAAGCGACAACTTTCTCGCCTGTTGTAGCATCAACGGCACCCACGACAGCAGCTTCAACAATGTCTGCATGTTTGGTTAATACGTCTTCAATATCGACGGGAAAGACATTGAACCCCGATACAATAATCATATCCTTGATACGATCTACAATCGTCAGATAACCCTCTTCGTCCATCTTGCCCACGTCACCGGTTTGCAACCAACCGTCAGTGAATGATTGTTCTGTGGCCTGAGAATTATTGAGATACCCTTTCATAACCTGTGGACCGCGCACCCAAACCTCACCGGCTTCGCCGGTTGCAACGTCCTGGCCCTGCCCGTTAACAATGCGCAGCTCGGTGCCGGGGATGGGTGTTCCGCAAGTACCGCGTTTAGGCGGCTTGTTCAGCGGCATGGAGGTAACCACACAAGTACACTCTGTCATGCCGTAACCCTCATAAATTTGCTGGCCGGTTAATTTCTCCCATGCATCTGCTGTCGCGGGCTGCAACGGCGCAGCACCCGAAAAGCACGCCCGCAAGGACGCTGGCGGCTTGTCCAGGAACCAGCTTTCCTGCATCAAACCCATGTAAAGCGTGTTGATGCCGGGCAGGATGCTGATATCAAATTTATCGAAAGCGTGTTTCAGGTTTACCAAGGGCCGCGGCACCGGCAGCAACACCACATGCACGCCGTTACGCATACTGGCTAGGGCACCGACGGCCAGCGCATACACGTGATACAACGGTAAAATAAGCAGCATCACGTCATCGTCTGTATGATCTAGACTGTCTTCGCGCTTATCGGCCTGCGACAGGTTTCCAACCACATTATAATGGCTTAACTCTGCCCCCTTACTGCGGCCAGTTGTGCCACCAGTATATTGGTAAATTGCAACATCATTAACCGATTGGTCGCTGCGATATTGCTCGGTGCTACCGATTGTTCTCAGATGCTTTAAGCCAGACGCAACAACTGACTGCGTGGTTCCTGCCAAGTCACCGGTGAAAGCCGGGATGGCTTTTTTGACATATTTCATCGCGGCACCAAGCAACAGGCGCTGGGTGGCAGGGAAAAAATCCAGCAACGACAGCTTGTAAACCCGCTCTACCGCAGTGCCGGCAACAGATTGGGCCACCCGGTCACCAAACACATCAATAACAAACCATACCTTTGCACCACTGTCTTTTAGCTGGTGATTGGTTTCGTCCACCGTGTAGAGCGGATTAATGTTGGTCACCGTCAAGCCAGCCTTCAAAATACCGAAGGCAATAACCGGATAGGCCAGCGTGTTAGGTGATTGCACCCCAACCACGTCGCCTGCTTTCAGGCCCACTTCCTCACGCAAATAAGCTGCAACCGCATCAGAGTAGCGACCCAATTCTTCAAAGGTCATGGTTTGCGCGTGTCCGGTTGGCAGCACACAGCTGAAAGCTTTTTTGGCCGCGTGGCTTTTAACGCATTCGTCGACCAAACTGCCCAGATGATTAGACAACAGATCATTCGAACTGAAAGGGATACTATTGGTATAGGGTGAACCCATTATAACTCCTGGCCGTAACGGCATTTAATACAAGATAAGCAAAGAGCCATTATTCAGCGCCCGGCGCTAGCCCGAGACTGTCGACCAATTTACCCGGTGCGTCCAGCAATTCCGCAAATTCATCGGCAAGACGTTCACTTTCATCGACAACAATTTTCCAGCGGGCAAGTCGCTCTTCATCAGAAAAATCGGAAAAATCTTTGCGGTCCGTAATTTTACCGCCAGGCAAGGTGCTAACAAATTCTGCGCTGGGTGCCAGCAGCAGAACCTGGTCCCACGCGGCACCAGCCGCCCGCCGCTCGGGCCGACCCTTGTCGAACCAGCCCGGAACAATATGATCATAAAAATGCGGATAGAGAACAATCCCGTCATCATATTGCCAAGGAATATCAAAATGATAATCAATAACTCCGCCGTCGCGATACACGCCTGACCCCGCGCCTTTAATGTCAATAACCGGCTCGGATACGAAAGGGATAGACCCGCTCGCCATCAAGGCATCCGCTAGTGTGTCATCGTGCAAAGGCACGTCTATTTTGCTGAAGCCCCGCCAGACTTCAGGACAAGCGATGTTGTCACCGCTGTGAAACACGACGCGCTCAAAAAACCTAGCCAAATGCGCCCGCGATACTCGGTTTGCCATCGCCGTCGTCAACATACCAGCGGCCTCCTTGGCTTTACCTTTGCTACCCGCCATGCCCCTGCCCCGCACTGCAACGATATTCAGATTTCGGTTGGGGTTATCAATTAACCTACCCACTTCAGAAGGCGGGTAGAGATTGTGAATAATATCGTATGACGCTTTCGTCAGATCCGCTGCACTGGAAACATTGTCGGTTCTGAAACTAAAATAGCTTTTTAGAAAGTCGTCAAAGGTTTTGCCTGGCTCCGGATGCGCATATACTGTCATCCGCCACGCACCGATTGACGACCCTACAAGGTCAACGGGCTGCGGCGCATCTGGCAACCAGTTCTGGCACAAAAAATGGTCTAGACCTTTGAGAACAA
>JAALKD010000108.1:6993-9375 GCA_011088215.1 Sphingomonadales bacterium
GATGCACAGACAATAAGCCGCAACATGTCCGGGCTAAGGCCAGCCTTCTGGAGACGTGTCCGTGCGGTTTTCCCGGCAATCAACTTCAAGGCTGGCATTCGCTCATGTTCTCCTGATCAGTGAGAATATGGCGGTCAGCTTTTTTATCAAGACTGAACAGTCCAGAAATGAAAAAAGACGGCCCAAAGAGCCGCCTTTTGCACCGAAATTATTAGCCAGTTAAGGCGTCAGGATAACCTTACCTTTGGCGCGCCGTTCGGTCAGGCAGGCATAGGCTTGCTCAACGTCCGCCAGCGGGAACACATCATTAACGCTGGCGCGAACCGCACCCGTGGCTACCATGCCCAGAATTTCTTTCATATTCTGCATTTGCTCGCCGGGGTTCTTGCTGGCCCATGCGCCCCAGAACACGCCCACAAGCGACGACTGTTTCAACAGGCACAGATTGATCGGAATTTTGGGAATGTCACCCGCAGCAAAGCCAACAACCAGCAAACGCCCACCGGCCGCCATACTGCGGAATGCAGTTTCAGTGTAGTCACCGCCGACCGGGTCATAAATAACATCAACACCTTTACCGCCAGTAATCTCTTTCAGGCGCGCTTTCATGTCTTCGGTAGAATAATTGATTAGTTCATCCGCACCGGACGCTTTGCAGAATTCCAGTTTTTCATCGGTACTGGCAGCGGCGATCACATTGGCGCCCATGGCTTTGGCAAGTTCAACAGTTGCGATACCAACACCGCCAGCCGCACCCAGCACCAGTACGGTTTCGCCTTCTTTCAGCTCTGCCCGTTGCTTGAGCGCATGGTAGCTGGTGCCGTATGTCAGCGTAATGCCCGCAGCCATTTCAAACGACAGGCCCTTCGGCATAGGAATGGCAGTCATCGCCGGAACAACAACTTTTTCCGCAAACGCCCCCGTCTGGCACATGAAAATAACATTATCGCCAATGCTCAGGTGCTTAACACCTTCACCGACAGCCGAGATAACGCCCGCACCTTCGCCGCCCGGGGTAAACGGCAGGTCAGGCCGAACCTGATACTTGCCTTGGATAATCAGCGTGTCCGGAAAATTAAGGCCGGCAGCTCTAACGTCAATCAGCACATGACCTGGGCCAGGTGTTGGGTCGTCAACTTCACCGATCACCAGTTTATCGGCCAAACCCAATTCTTTGCACCAAACAGCCTTCATGACCCACTCCCTATCGTTCAACTATGAAAAAGGGGGCGCGTGGCCCCCAACCGTATTATGCGACTTCGAACAAGCCCGCTGCACCCATGCCGCCGCCAACACACATGGTGCAGACAACATATTTAGCACCCCGGCGTTTGCCTTCGATTAGCGCGTGGCCAACCATGCGCGCGCCAGACATGCCGTAAGGGTGGCCAATGGAAATGGCACCGCCGTTTACGTTGAGGAGGTCATTCGGGATGCCCAGCTTGTCGCGGCAATAAACAACCTGGACAGCAAAGGCTTCGTTCAGCTCCCACAGGCCAATGTCGTCCATGGTCAGGCCGTTTTTCTCAAGAAGTTTGGGGATAGCATAAACGGGGCCGATACCCATTTCATCTGGCTCTAGACCCGCGACAGCCATACCGCGGTATATACCAAGCGGTGTCAGGCCTTTTTTTTCGGCGGTTTTTGCTTCCATCAAAACGGAAGCCGACGCACCGTCCGACAGCTGACTAGCGTTACCGGCAGTGATTGTACCGCCTTCAATAACCGTCTTCAAGCCAGACAGACCTTCAAGGGTTGTTTCGGGGCGGTTGCCTTCGTCTTTTGAAAGCGTCACCTCGTGGAAAGTCATTTCCTTAGTTTCTTTGTTCACCTGCGCCATATGGGTGGTGATTGGAACGATTTCATCGTCGAAATGCCCGGCTTGTTGGCCAGCGGCGGTGCGCTGCTGTGACTGCAGACCATATTCGTCCATGGTTTCGCGGGTAATGCCGTAGCGATCGGCAACAACTTCAGCAGTTTGCAACATCGGCATGTAAGTGTCTTTGTGCATGGCAACTAGGCTTTTATCAACCGCCTGAAAACGGTTCATATTCTCGTTCTGCACCACCGAAATGCTATCAATACCCGCGCCGATTGCCACGTCCATGCCGTCATGCACAATCTGCTTGGCGGCGGTTGCAATGGCCATCATACCCGATGAGCACTGACGGTCGATTGTCATGCCGGAAACGGTTGTAGGCAGACCGCCACGAAGGGCCGCCAAACGGCCAATATTCTGACCTGTTGAACCTTGTGTCAGGGCACAGCCCATGATCACATCTTCAACCTCTGCGCCGTCAATGCCGGCGCGCTTAACCGCATGCTCAATGGCATGACCACCAAGCGTTGGGCCGAGAGTGGCATTCAAAGAACCACGATATG
>JAALKD010000109.1 GCA_011088215.1 Sphingomonadales bacterium
CTTTTCAGCAGCCACTCTTCTTCACCGCGTTCCAGAGTGAATTTCAGTCCACTGCCCATCATCGCGGCCATACTGGCATTGCGACGCATCACAGGGTTACCCGTGCTCGCCTGTATGACCAACTCTGAGTTTTCATCAACAAAGTCAGAGGACACCATTTGCCAGTTTCGTGGTTGAAGCTGCGAAAATGTCATCATTGCGCGTGTCAGCGACTTGGTCGCATCCGGTGTTGGCAACCACATGGGCGATAGGTTTTCCTGAACCTGAGGCGCCAGCTGCATGCTTTCTTTTGCTTTTTGGGGTGTGTAATATTGCTTAATCTTATCCATATAGGCAGCAAACACAGCCTCGGGGCTTGCGCTATTGCCGGATACAATCAAATCATGCCAATTTCCGTTAGCATTAATAACCGAGCGCAGGTCCACATAGCCGCCGATTTTCCATTTCTTGCCCTTCTTTTGAAATTTGAAACCGAAGGGAATTGGGTCGGTGCGTGCTTCGTCAATCGACTGAAAAAACACTTTCGCAAAGGCACCGTCTCCGGTCATTGCAATTTCAGTGATCGTCCAGGACTTTGGGCCATGCATCCACAATTTGGAAATCAAACCCATCGCCGGATCGACGGGTTTTTCTGCTATTTTTGTTGCTGGACTACGGTCATACTTTGCTTTGGTATGACGCAACAACGGGATCATTGCTCGTTTGTTATTTGCGCCGCGACGTGCTTTGGTTAAATCGGAAAACCGAGTGAAAAAGCTATCGAAAAAGACTTCAATTTCTTTGGCCGGACCAGTGAGAGGCGCCGGAGCAGCCGAGGCGGACTGGTCTTCACCAGATATGCCAACCAGAAGGGCTAACGCTACAAAAAAAGCGCCTAATTTCACAGCATACTTGCCACGAAATGACGCCTTATCCCCTACTAAAGAAGATGAGAAATTCGTCATATGCACATCATCTATCACGGTTATTTCCCCAATTAGCATAAGACTATAGGAGGAAATTGGATATTTGAAAAGGTATATCCCACTCGGTTCATCGATTTCCCAGGTCTGTCTTAATTTTTTCTGATATCTCCCTGATATCGGCCCGAACAGAGCCAATATTCACTGTCGCCACATCGCCCTTTTCCATCAACACCTGCCCAGCCACAACATTGGTTACAACATCGCCGGATTTAGCAACGTAAACCAAATGAGACATGATGTTGTAGAGCGGATCAAACCGGGGGCTTTCCAGCGAAACCTGAATCATGTCCGCTTGCCTTCCGATTTGCAAAACACCAACTTTGTCGCCCAATCCCGCTGCGCGGGCACCCATGCGAGTTGCCATATCCAAAGCCTGCATCGCAGAAATCAATGTTGGGTCGTTTGAATTGCCTTTATGCATCAACGCAGCCAGCCGCATCTCCTGCCATAAGTCCAGATCATTGTTGGAGGCGGCTCCATCAGTTCCCAAACCCACATTCACACCCGCGGCCAACATTTTGGGAACCGGTGCGAAACCGGCACCGGTTTTCATGTTTGACGTGGGATTGTGGATAACGCCCGCCTGTGAACCAACAAGTTTGGCAATATCAGCGTCAGTAGGCCACACAACATGGGCAGCAATTGTTGATTGCTTCAACGTGCCCAACCCTGCCAAAAGTTCAATGGACGACGTGCCGTATTTCTCTTGAACCACATCAACTTCGGCGCGGTCTTCAGCAACATGAATAGACACTGGAATTTCCAACCTGCGTGCAGCGGTGAAAGCGGCATCCAAATGTGATTTCGAAACCGTATAGGGCGCATGAGGGGCCAATGCAGGCGTGATGCGATGATGTTTGCCTTTCCATTTTTCCGCGAAGGCAACACCCGCTGCAAAACTATCATCCCAACCTTTAAAACCCGGGCTCGGGAAATCAATCATCGGTGCCGCCACTACCGCGCGCAGGCCGCAATCCACAGCAACATTTGCAATAGTATCGGGGTAAAAATACATATCAACAAAGCTGGTGACGCCGCCTCTGATCATTTCCCAGCAGGCGAGCCGAGTGCCTGCTTCAACCAGTGCTTGGTCAACATATCGCCCTTCCATGGGGAAAATATATTCCTGAAGCCAGGTCATCAACGGCAGGTCGTCTGCCATCCCGCGGAACAAGACCATAGATGAATGGGTATGACCGTTCACCAGCCCTGGCATCAAAACCTTGTTGACACCATCCAATTTTTTAGCGGCTGTATAACGATTATCGATTTCTGTTGCGAGGCCGACACCGACGATAACACCTTGTGAAACAGCTACCGCGCCGTCTTCAATGAGCTGTTCGTCCGCCTGCATTGTCAGCACATAATCACCGTAGGCGATCAGATCGACGGCCTGTTTTTCAGCTTGGGTCGCCAGGGCGTGGCCACCAAGCGAGGCGACAAAAAAACAAATACAGATGCGAAGCATAATCATAGGGTACCCCTCTCAATTTAAGTCGTTATCCTAGCTACCAAATGGCAGAGATTAAAGCACCGATTACACTCTGAACTGAGCGAATGACACGAGCCGCAAAACCACCGCTTCTATTGCGGGCATTTATCGCATACGGTGTGCGTCGGGGAGTGGTTTATGAGTGATCCGGCGCTAGCTGCCGACGCAGTTTCTTTAACAATTGATCCGTTGACCCAGCTGTTGTTGGCGGCATCTTTGGCTTTCACAATGCTCACCGTGGCAACTGGATTGCGCCCGCAGGATTTCCACTTTGTCCGCGCGCACCCAACTTCAATTCTTGTTGGCTTTTGCGCCCAGGTTATTGCCCTGCCACTGGTGACGCTCATACTGATTAGTATATTACCAATATCACCTGGCTTGGCGTTGGGCATGATAATCGTTGCCGCTTGCCCCGGCGGAGCCATGTCCAACCTGATTACCAAAATTGCAAACGCAGATGCTGCCTATTCAGTATCTTTGACTATGCTGTCGTCAATTTTTTCCGCCCTTTTACTGCCGGTTGCCATCTTGTTTTGGATATCGTTCCACGCGCCCGCAAACAGCCTGATCGAGCAAATCAATATCGACAGGACCGGGTTCATACTGCGCACGACTTTCATTCTTGTTGTGCCCCTGGCCGCTGGCCTTGCCCTTTCGCATTTTCGCCCAGGTTTATCAGCCAAACTGCATAAGAAGTTTATGCCAGTGTCTGTTCTGATCCTGTTTGGGTTAATCATTGCAGGGCTAACCAGCAACTCGGACGTTCTGGTTTCGCACGGTGCACAGATGATCCCGCTCGTGGTACTTCACAACGCCGTTGCTTTCATTACGGGCGGCTTCATCGGGTATATTTTCCTGAAAGACCGCCGCAAATCACGCGCTCTGGTTTTTGAAGTCGGCATCCAAAACGCTGGGCTTGGCTTGATCATTGTCATGGCGGAACTGGGCGGCGTAGGCGAGGCTGCATTGCTGGTTGGCACATGGGGAATATGGCATTTGATTGGCGGCTTCACTCTCGCTAGTCTGTTCCGGCATTTTGACAACCGCCGCACAGCGTAACCAATTCAACTATTCGCATTTAGGAAACCGGAGACCGAAATATGCCTTATGACCTGATCATTCAAAATGGGTTGATTTATGACGGCGACGGCGGTGTGCCCTATGCCGCCAATATAGGGATAAAGGACGGAACCATTGCCGAAATTGGAGCCTGCGACGGTGAAACCACCGAGACAATTGATGCCAGCGGCGCCATTGTCACTCCAGGGTTTATTGACCTGCACACCCATTATGACGGGCAGGTTTCCTGGGACGAAAAATTTGAACCCAGTGTCTACCACGGTGTTACCACAGTCGTAATGGGCAGCTGCGGGGTAGGTTTTGCCCCGGTGCACCCACAAGACCACGATAAATTGGTCCGACTGATGGAAGGAGTTGAGGATATTCCCGGCACAGCCCTCTCGGAGGGCTTGACCTGGAACTGGACCACATTTGAAGACTATATGGATGCAATCGACTTCCCTCATACCATCGACTTTGCTGCACAGGTCGTCCACGACCCGCTTAGGGTGTTTGTTATGGGTGATCGTGCCGTTTTCAATGAACCCGCGACAAAAGATGACATCGAACAGATGCGCAAGCTGACCCGCAGCGCGCTGGAAGCAGGGGCTGTCGGATTTTCAACCGGTCGGTCGGACGTTCACCGGTCCGCCGACGGTGAATGGACCCCCTCGTCAGAAGCGACGTCGAGCGAACTGTCCGGCATAGCCGCCGCACTCAAAGGCCTGGATCACGGTATTTTGCAGGCGGTGAATGATTTTGACCTGGAGCGCGGCGACCCCGAAGCCTTCGATCGGGAATGGAAACTATTGGAAGAGTTTGCCGCCAGTGCGGAAGGCAGGCCCTTTTCCCTGTCGTTGATGCAACGAGACTTCGCCCCAAAACAATGGCGTGAGATACTATCCCGCAGCGAAGACGCAAAAGCGCGCGGCCTGAATGTCAGCCTGCAGGTTGCGCCGCGCGGAATCGGTGTTATTTTAGGCCTTCAATGCACATTTCATCCCTTCATCGGCTTTCCTAGCTACAAGAAAATTAGCAGACTGTCGCTGAGCGAGCGTGTAGCAGCCATGCGCGACCCCGCATTCAAGGCCCAGTTATTGTCAGAAGGCTCAGAAAAACTAGCGGGCGACGGCACTCCCATTCCACCAATCGCTGACATGTTGCTGGCACAGATCGATTTCATTTCCTGCAAAATGTTCCGCCTCGGTGAAAACCCGGACTATGAGCAATCGCTGGAGCAATCGGTCTATAAAGCCGCCGAAGCGGACGGCGTGAAACCCCTTGAAAAAATATATGACATTCTGCTGGAAAATGACGGTGAGGAATTCCTGTATTTCCCAATTTATAATTACACTGACCTGAATTATGACGCGGTTTTTGAAATGATGTCGCACCCGCAGTCGCTCATGGGCCTGTCGGACGGCGGCGCCCATGTTGGCACCATTTGCGATGCCAGCTTTCCCAGCTATCTATTATATTATTGGGCACGTGACCGAAACAAAGGCAGTACTATTTCGCTGCCGGAAGCCGTCAAAAAACTGACCTCGGAAATTGCCGATTTTGCGGGTTTCAAAGATCGCGGGCGACTGAAGGTGGGGCTGAAGGCCAACATCAATGTCATTGATCACGCCAATCTGCGCATTAAGCCACCAAGGATGGTCAAGGATTTGCCTGCCGGAGGCCAGCGGCTGTTGCAGAATGCAGAGGGCTATATCGCAACCCTTGTGGACGGTGTGCCAGTAATTAAAAACGATGCGTTAACCGGCGCCCTGCCAGGACGGTTAGTAAGGGTGGGCGCTGCAGCGAACTAAGCCAAAACGGTGAACTATTCGGATGGATTACTCGGGCGGGTTTTTTGATACATAGCCCAGGATTTCGGCTTTCGACAGCAAACCTACCCGGGCGGAATCAACACTTCCCGGGTGGCCGAGCACCAGATATCCGTCAAGCTTTCCCACTAGTTTTAGCAAACGGGTTCTGGCAAAACCCAGCAGCCGGTATGGCTTGTTAAACGGCGTTCGGGCCTCAATGCCGTTAATTTCGAACCGACCGTTGTCTAAAACCGCCAAGGTGTCACCAGGCTGCCCCCACAGTTGCTTGATAACCGGCAGCTCCGCCTCGGTGGATCGAAAAACCACATAGTCATAACGCTCAGGGAAACCGCAGCCGAGGCTGTGTATTTTAATGATTTGATCCGGCCAAAGTTGTCCCTGCAGAGAATTGCCCTTCACCGTTGTTTCAGTGACCAGGCACTCATCACCCTCTGCAACAGGGGCAGCATCCGCCACCGGCGCACCACCCAATACGGCCAGCCATAAAAATGCGCCCAATATTTTCATTTAGACTAAGCCTCACGCCTATTGGCTGTATCCAACCGCGGATATCTGCGGCACTATATTGACAAATTCGATCGATAACGGAAAGCTCCGATTAACTTAATTGCTAATTCAGGATTTTACATGCTCATTCGTCTAAAAATATTCACCGCAGTTTGCCTGCTTGCAGCCAGCCCTGCTTTGGCTCAAGGCGCGGCGCAAGACCCTGCTCAGAAACCTGTCCTGGAAGCAGCCCAAAATCCTCTTATTCAAGCGGATGACCGTAACGGTATGTGGGTACCCAAAAATGTTACCGACCTTCGGATAATATCGCAGGAATGGTGGCAAAGGTTTCGGCTCACAAACCAACGGCTATATAAATATATCGGTGAAGCCGCAGAATTCAGAGCATACCTACAGGTGTGCAAACGTCACGACCTGAATGTGGACATGGCCCCGATCAATGATTTGTCCAGCCGTCATTTGCAGCAAATTCTGTTGGCTTTGTTTAAAGAAGCAGAATACGGCATTCTGGAAACATTGAGCAAGGAGCAGCAAGCCGAACTTATGGCTGATGTTGCCAGCGATGCCTACAGTTTTGAATATGGCTACCGGATTGCTCGACAAACAGCAGTAATTGATGTTTCAGGCGGCACCACAAACCTCTATTGTGGGCAAGTAGAGGAAACGAATTTCAAGAAATATATCGCTCTGCGTGCAACTGCGAAACGTGAGCGCGAGCGGCTACAACGATAGGTATCCCCTTGTTCCACCTGAAATAGTTTTTATTGAGTTCGCGTTTAAATATCTCAATTTCGTATTTAGATGTAGCCATTAGTGTACCGATACAATAAGATACTATTCTCAAAAAACTCTTTGGGTGATTGAGTATGCAATACAACGGCAATTTAGCCGGTTTATAGCACATAAGTTTCCGCCTATTTGATGGAAATGGGGGGGTCTACGGGTTACATTAAATGACATATACTTATGAATATCCACATCCAGCCGTCACAACAGATATTGTGATTCTGACGGTTCTTGATGGCGCACTTAAAGTACTTCTTATCAAGCGAGGCATGGAACCTTTTAAAGGCAAGTGGGCTCTTCCAGGCGGTTTTGCCAAAATCGATGAAAGCCTGGATACATGCGCCGCACGTGAGTTAGAAGAAGAAGCAGGCATCAAGGGCGTATACCTTGAACAGCTATATACCTTCGGCGGCATTAATCGTGACCCGCGAGAACGAGTTATCAGTGTTGCCTATTATGCTTTAATCCCGGGCAAAAATGTTACGCTTGAAGCTGGCACCGATGCCGATGAAGCTGAATGGTTTGCGGTTGATGACGTGCCCGAGCTTTCCTTCGATCACGCTGAAGTCCTTGGTATGGCGTGTAAGCGCCTTGCCGCAAAGATGGACTATTCAACCGTAGGGTTCAAATTGATGCCCGACGAATTTACCTTGTCCTATCTTCAGGATGTTTACGAGAAAGCAACCGACAAGCCGCGTGACAAACGTAATTTCCGCAAATGGGTCTTTTCGCTCAATGTGATCGAAGCCACTGGCAAAAAATATTCAAGTGGACCTCACCGGCCGGCGATGCTGTATCGGGTTATCAACCCGGAGGACGTCAAGAATATCCGCTGAGGCCACAACTTGGAATTTGGCACATTGATTTTACTAAGATAGTGTTGGGGCCGCCGATTGGTGGCCCTTTTTTGTGCTGGCAATCGCAATAATAAATAGCGCTTTTGCGGCGAGCTTATGCAATTTTTATAGATGCAGGTTAGACATTGAATGACTTCGTCAGAAAAATTAGAAATATCAGCGAAAGTTGAAATTCTAGAAGTTGGTCCTCGTGACGGTCTTCAGAACGAAAAAACCGTGTTTTCCACTGGTGACAAGCTTCACATGATCAACGGTGCTATCGACGCAGGGATTCGGCGGCTGGAAGTCGCCAGTTTTGTTCACCCCAAGCTGGTGCCGCAAATGGCGGACGCCGAGGATGTGGTCGCTGGTCTGAGCGACCGAAAGGATGTCACATATATCGGCCTCGTCCTGAATAAACGGGGTTTGTTGCGGGCATTTTCTACCCGTGAAGGCAACAAGCGCGGCGTCGATGAAATTGGCTGTGTCGTCGTTGCATCCGACACCTTCGGGCAAAAAAATCAGGCCCAAACATCGAAAGATTCGGTAAAAATAAGCCAAGAAATGATCCGCATGGCAAATGCTGAGGGCATGTCGGCCCAAGCAACCATTTCGGTCGCCTTTGGTTGCCCGTTTGAAGGGCGCATTGATCAATCGCATGTTGTTGGAATAGCGGAAGAGATTGCGGAAGCAGAGCCGCGTGAAATTGCCATAGCAGACACCATCGGCGTTGGCTCGCCGCGTCAGGTTACGGAACTTTTCTCAAAAATAAGGGAGCGCCTGCCCAACATGCCGCTGCGCGCTCATTTCCACAACACCCGCAACACCGGAATTGCCAACGCATGGGCTGCCTACCAGGCCGGTGTCTCAACGCTTGATGCCTCGGTCGCAGGCATGGGAGGCTGCCCGTTTGCGCCCAAAGCAACCGGGAACATCGGCACCGAAGATCTTCTATATTTATTGCACGAGTCGGGTGTAGCAACTGGCGTTGACCTGGAAGCCATGATCTGCCTCGCTAACTGGGCCGAAACAGTTTTGGGGCGCACGCCGCCTGCCATGGTCAGCCAAGCTGGCGGCTTCCCGAACTCCAACGCAAAACTTCGAACCTGATACTCAGAAGCTAGGATTTCCATCGAGAAAACCGAAAAACGATCATAAAATCGAAACCAAATTTTCTATTTTGAGAGTTTAACTGGCTATATTCGGAACCAAACTCGCAGTTTTCAGAATAAAACAGTTCGAAATATGAACAACCCAACGCCCAATAAAGTGATTGGCCTAATTGGGGTTACTGAGTAGCCTTGTTCGATGACAACAGAAAATACTTTCATAATTGAATGCCGGGCAAATGCCCAAGTGGACCAATTATTCTTGGCGCTTTGCTGCAAGCACAAAAATCTCGCCGCCAAATCATTTGAAACCGACGATCAAAATCCATCGCTCAAATGGGCAAACAACCATATTATCGGCGCGGCAGCAGTATGTCTGTTTCTGGAGGCATCAATAGCCGAACCGAGCCTTTTCCCAAACGGCAATATCGGCATGCCAGTTGCCTTACTTCATTGGCGGCAATCGGTGGCCACCATACCCGCACGAAACATCACTGCTATTTTGGCCAACGGCTTGTTAATCTCGCGCCAGTTGGAGGATGGCAGGCCATTCCTGCAAGGACCATTACCAGGGCCGGCAGACATATGCCGCGCAGACGGGAGGGGCGGGGGGAGGGAGGGGGGGGGGGGGGGGGGGGGGGGGGGGGGGGGGGGGGGGGGGG